>JBJTAA010000242.1:0-12801 GCA_046090525.1 Planctomycetota bacterium | reverse complement strand
AAGGCCTCGATCGGCATGCATCCCCTGGGCCGGCTGGGCACGCCCGACGACGTGGCGCGGGCCCTGGCCTTTCTGCTCGACCCGGCCCAGGACTGGATCACCGGGCAGGTGCTCGGCGTGGACGGCGGCCTCGCGAGCCTCAAGACCCGCACCGGCTGACCATGGCCCGATGACCGCCACGCCCACGCGCGACCCGCCCGCCACCGAGCACGACTCCCATCCGGGGCGTCGACCGTGGCTCCTGATCGCGGCCCTCGGGCTGGCCACGGGACTGGGCGCCGATTCGAGCCACGAGACGAGAGACGTCATCGGCTGGACCTTGCACATCGACAAGGTGCTGCTCGCACACGCCCCGGAGGCGACCGCGACGGCCGTCGCACTGCTCGAGCGGCAGTTGGCGGAGGTCGTCCGCGTGGTGCCACCGGCCGCCGTGGCGAAACTCCGGGAGACGCCCCTGTGGTTCTCGTCCGAGTATCCGGGGGTGCCGCCACGGGCCGAGTTCCACCCGGACCCCGGCTGGCTCCGGGAGCATGGCCGTGACCCCGCGATGGCCCGGGCGATCGAGTTCACGAACATCCGGATCTTTCCCGAGGAATGCGACCGGATGCCGAACTTCGCGCTCCACGAACTCGCCCACGCCTATCACTTCCGCGTGCTGGGCTTCGATGATCCGGCGATCAAGGAGGCCTTCGAGCGGGCCCGGGCCGCGGGGCTGTATGACCGGGTCGCTCAGCATAACGGCGGCGGCCAGCCGGCCACGGTCGGCCGGGCCTACGCCATGACCGACGAGAAGGAATATTTCGCCGAGACGACCGAGGCCTTTTTTTCGCGTAACGACTTCTTCCCGTTCACGCTCGAGGAACTCCGGGCCCACGACCCGCGGATGGTCCGCGTGCTCGAGACAGCCTGGGGCGTGCCGCCCGGCGAATGAGCGGCCCGTCGCGGCCTGCCGCGGGCGGGGAAGCGGCCTTGCGGCACCACAGCGGCTTCCCTAGTCTCCCCGCCCCGCCGGACCCCCGCCGGCGGCTTCCAGGGAGGTGCGGCCATGTCGATCACGCTCGGGCAGCTTGCGGACCTGCTGGGTGGAACCCTCTCCGGTGGCGAGGCGACGCTCCCGCTCGCTGGCGCCGCCACGCTCGAGACGGCGACGCCTCGCGACGTCACGCTGGTCGATGCCGCCGACAATCTGCACCTGCTCGCGAAGTCGGCCGCCGCGGCCGCGATCGTGCCGGCCGGCTCCGGCCCGCTCGATCGGCCGACGATCGAGGTCGCCGATGTCCACGCCGCCTTCGCCGCGGCGATCAGGCGGTTCCGGCCGCCCCGGCAGGCGCCCCGCACGGGCGTGAGCCCGCAGGCCGCCGTCGATCCGTCGGCCCGCCTCGCCGCCGACGTCGAGATCCATCCCTTCGCGAGCGTCGCGGCCGACTGCGAGCTCGGGCCCGGCGTCACGATCCACTCGGGCGCCCGCCTCATGGCCGGCTGCCGCGTGGCCGCCGGCACGACGATCTTTCCCAACGCCGTCCTGTACGAGAACACGGTCGTCGGCGAGCGCTGCGTGATCCACGCCGGCGCCGTCCTCGGGGCCTACGGCTTCGGCTACAAGGTCGCGGAGGGCCGTTACCAGCTCTCCGCGCAGCTCGGCTGGGTGGAGCTCGGCGACGACGTCGAAGTGGGCGCGGGCACCACGATCGACCGCGGCACCTACGGCCCCACCACGATCGGCGCGGGCACGAAGCTCGACAACCTTGTGATGATCGCCCACAACTGCCGCCTCGGCCGCCACAACATGATCTGCTCGCAGGTGGGCGTGGCGGGCAGCACCTCCACCGGCGACTGGGTGGTGATGGCGGGGCAGGTGGGCGTGCGCGACCACGTCCACATCGGCGACAAGGCCGTGCTCGGGGCGCGCTCCGGCGTCTCCTGCGACATCGAGGCGGGCAAGACGGTGCTCGGCGAGCCGGCGATCGACCTCCGCGACCGCAAGCTGCAGCTGGCGACGATCTCGAAGCTGCCCGAGATGCGGAAGGACCTCAAGCACCTCGCCGCCCGGATCGAGTCGCTGGAGCGGAAAGCCGGCGGCGCCGACCCGCTGGCCGACGCCGCCTGACCTGCCCATCCATGGACGACCGCCCTGCCACGCCCGGCCTCGACGGCGAGCTGATCGGCATCCTCGCCGGCTGGGGCCACTATCCCGTCGCCGTCGCCGAGGCGATCCGCCGCCGGGGCGGACGCACCGCGATCCTCGCGATCCGCGGCCATGCCGACGCGGCCCTCGAGCCCCTGGCCGACGTGGCCGGCGAGGTGGGCGTGGCCGAGATCGGCGGCGCCGTCGAGTTCTTCCGGCGGCACGGCGTGCGACGGGCCACGATGGCCGGCAAGATCCACAAGAAGACGCTGTTCGCCCGGTGGGCCTGGCTCCGCCACCTGCCCGACTGGACGGGCATCAAGACCTTCTGGCCCCACTTCGTCAGCCGCCGCAGCGACAACCGCGACGACTCGCTCCTGGGGGCGATCGCCGCGGCCTTCGACGCCCGCGGCGGCACGATCTGCCCGGCCACCGACTTCGCGCCCGAACTCCTGGCGGAGGAGGGTCTGCTCGCCGGCGGGCCGCTCTCCCCACGGCTCAGGGCCGACGTGGCCTTCGGTTGGCGGCTGGCGAAGGAACTCGGCCGGCTCGACATCGGGCAGACCGTCGTGGTCAAGAACCGGGCCCCGCTGGCGCTCGAGGCGATCGAGGGCACCGACGAGTGCATCCGCCGGGCCGGCAGCCTCTGCCCCGCCGGCGGCATGACCGTCGTCAAGGTCGCCAAGCCGCAGCAGGATCTGCGCTTCGACATGCCGACGATCGGGATCGGCACCCTCGAGTCGCTGGTGGCGGCCCGGGCACGCGTCCTGGCCATCGAGGCCGGCCGCACGATCCTCGTCGATCGCGACCGGCTGGCGGCGTTCGCCACCGGCCACGGGATCACGATCGTGAGCATGCACGACGCCGCCGGCGAGGCGGTGCTCGACGCGGCGGCCTGAATCGACGAGGGATGCCGCGGACCGCGGTTCGCGCTATACTCCCGCGATGCTTCCGCCGCGGGTCGTCTTGACGCTGCTTGTGCTGTCGTGCGCGGCACCGGGGAGCGTCGTGGCCGTCGAGCCGCTCACCGTCGACATGGCCGTCGACCGCACCGTTGCGATTCCGCCGGCGGCGACCCACCACCTGGGCCGCGAGATCGCCCAGACGATGCACTACACGGGCGCGCCCTGGCTCGTCCGCGAGAGCCGCCAGCGCGAGGAGGATTGCCGGCTCCTGCTCGAGGCGCTCGCGCTCCAGCCGGGCCAGAAGGTTTGCGACCTGGGATGCGGCAACGGGTTCTACACGTTCGAACTGGCCCGGCGGGTCGGGCCCGAGGGCCGGGTCTACGCCGTCGACATCCAGCCCGAGATGCTGCGGATGCTCGCCGAGCGGGGCGCGCAGGAAGGGCTCAGGAACATCCGCCCGATCCTGGGCACCGTGATCGATCCGCGCCTGCCGAAGGGAGAGCTCGACCTGGTGCTGTGCGTGGACGTGTACCACGAGTTCTCCCACCCCGAGCAGATGCTCGCCCGGATCCGCGAGAGCCTCGCTCCTGACGGGCGGCTCGCGCTCGCCGAGTTCCGCGGCGAGGATCCGGCCGTGCCCATCAAGCCGCTGCACAAGATGACCAAGGCGCAGGTGCGGGCCGAACTCGAACCGGCCGGCTTCCGGCTGGCCCGGGAGTTCGACCGCCTCCCGTGGCAGCACCTGCTGTTCTTCGAGGCCGCCCGGGCCCCGTGAGCCCCGGGACCGGGGCGAGGACCCGTTTTTCCGCGGGAAAGAGGGGGTTTCCCCGGGGCGGCGAAAAATCCGTGCGGCGGATGGCCCGGGCTGTTGCATCGCCCCTCAGGAAGGGTGATACTAGGATCTCGAAAGGGCAAGGATTCGGCGAGGTAGCGCCCTGGGCGGGGTTGCCTCTCATTGACGAGGAATCGCTTCATGTCGATCCGACCGTCGAGTTTCCGCGCAGCCGACGCTGCCTGCCGCAATCCGCGCGGCGGCTCGCTGGATCCGGCCATCGTCGAGGACGTGGCCACCTCGACCTGCGTCGCCGAGCCGATGTTCGGCACCAACTGGGTGCTCGGATCGAATCCGCAGATGCGCCGGATCGCCAAGTCGATCGAGCGGGCCGCCGAAGTCGAGTGCACGGTGCTCGTGTGTGGCGAGACGGGCACGGGCAAGGAACTCTGGGCCCGGCTGCTGCACCGCAGCGGACCCCGCCGCAACAAGGCCTTCGTTCCGGTCAACTGCGCCGCCCTCACCCCGTCGCTCGCCGAGAGCCAGCTGTTCGGCCATGAGAAGGGCGCGTTCACCGGTGCCGCCGGACGCTCGCTCGGCATCTTCCGCGCGGCGGAAGGGGGCGTGGTGTTCCTCGACGAGATCGGCGAGATGCCGCCGGAGCTCCAGCCCAAGTTGCTGCGGGTCCTGCAGCAGCGGGAGGTGATGCCCGTCGGTGCGTCCGAGCCCGTGCCGATCGACGTGCAGGTCGTGGCCGCAACCAATCGCGACCTCGAGCAGGAGGTTGAGAAGGGCGCGTTCCGCGAGGATCTCTACTATCGGCTCAACATGATCGAGCTGCGGGTGCCGCCGCTCCGCGAGCGGCCGGAAGACATCCCGTCGTTCATCGAGTTCTTCGCCCAGCGATTCGCAGACCGCTACCACCTGCCGGTCTGGGAGCCCACGGCCGAGCAGCTCGCCGAGTTCTGCAGCTTCGACTGGCCGGGCAACGTCCGGCAGTTGGAGCACTGCATCGAGCAGGCGTATGTCTTGCGGGACGAGCCGCGGCTGCCGGTCAAGTCGGCCACCCGGGCGGCTGGAAACGGTCGCCTCCCCTGCCTCGATCTCGCCAAGCTGCGGGAGCGGGCCATCCGTGAGGCGCTCGAGGTGACGCGTGGCCACAAGGCCAACGCCGCCAAGCTCCTCGGCGTGCACGCCAACACGATGACGCGGCTCCTCAAGGAGCTCGACGGCAAGGTCGACGCCGACCCGTCCGACGAGGCCTGACGGCTCCCGCGGGAGGTGTCAGTGCAGGTGGCAGGTGCCTTCGTCGCACCGCCCTGCGAGCCGATAGCGGTTGCGGGCCACGATTCCGTAGAGCCAGTTCCACACCGGCAGGCTGCCGGGCACGTGCAGCGGCAGCGCCAGTGGCCAGAGCAGCGGCAGCTTGCGTGAGAGATACCGGACGGCCTCGGCTCCGCCCCGCGCCCGGCCGGACCGGTCGACGACGTGCATCTCCCGCATCAGGGCCTCGGGCGCGAGCTCGGGGAAGTCGCGGGCCACGTGCGGCTCATGGAGCGAGACGAACCGGAGCCGGCCCGTGGGATCGAATCGCCGCAGTAGGGCGACCTGGCCGCGGCAGAAGCGGCACTGCCCGTCGTAAAGGACGGTGTCACGGTCCGGTCGGGCGGCGGTCGCGAAGGGAGGCATTGCGTGAAGGTGCGGGCTGGGCCCGGTCGCCGGAATGCCCGCCTTCCAGGGAACCGTCCCCCGGCGCCGCCGCTAACCGCCCGGCGGGCCTCAGCCGTGGCGGAAGGAGTGCGTGTGGGCCGAGGAGCCTCCCAGCCGGGGCAGTTGGCAGAAGTGCAGGATCATGGCGGCCCCCACCGAGAGCAGCGTCCAGGGCATCCAGTCGGGGGCCCGGAACGGCTTCTCCCCCCCCTCGCCGCTGAAGGGCACGAGCACGGCCGAGTCGATCAGCAGCATCTCGATGCCGACGATGCAGGCGAAGATGCCGGCCGCCAGAAACACGCTTTTCCACATCGCAACTCACCCGCCGGTCGGCGCCGGCGGCCACAGGAATGATCGTCGCTCGGCGGCGGGCGCGGGCCGCCCCGATACGGGCAGAGCATCGGCATCGGTCCGGGAAAACTGCATCGCCCGCCCCGGGCGTGCCGACCGTGCGGGTCGTGCCGATGCGCTCAGGCTTCGCCGCCGGCCGCCGCCTCGGGCGACTCGACGACGGCCGGCCGCGCGGGCCGCCGGTCGGTCGCGGTGCCGGGCACGATCTGCGGAGCCCCCGTCGAGGCCTCGACGAGCCGCCGCAGCTCCTCGCCGTCGATGACCTCGGCATCCATCAGCCGCTGCGTCACCGCCTCGAGCGCGGCCCGGCGGCCCTCCAGGATCTGGCGGACGGAGTCCATGGCCGAGTCGATGATCCGGCGGACCTCCTGGTCGATCTCCCGGGCGGTCTGCTCACTGTGGGTCCGGGCGGCCGGCAGGTCGGCCCCGGCCGCCGCCAGGAACGGCGACCGCGGACTCTCCCGATAGGTGACCCGCCCGAGCCGGCTCATGCCGTAGTCCATCACCATCGCCCGGGCGATCTCGCTGGCCCGCTCAAGGTCGTTCTGGGCGCCGGTGGAGACGTCGGCGTAGACCATCTCCTCGGCGATCGTGCCGGCCAGCAGCACCTGGATCCGGCTCTCGAGCTCGCTCTGGGTCAGCAGGTAGCGGTCGTCCTCGGGCCGCTGCATCGTGTAGCCGAGGGCCGCCAGGCCGCGGGGGATGATCGAGACCTTGTGGACCGGGTCGGTGTTGGGCAGCGAGAAGGCGACCAAGGCGTGGGCCGCCTCGTGGTAGGCCACCCGCTTCTTCTCGTCCTCGTGGATCACCCGCTTCTTCTTCTCGAGCCCCGCGGTCACCCGCTCCACGCCCTCGTTGAACTCGTCCATGCCCACGGCCTGCTTGTCGTTGCGGGCGGCGAGCAGGGCGGCCTCGTTCACGAGATTGGCGAGATCCGCACCCACGAAGCCCGACGTGATCCGGGCGATCTGCCCCAGATCCACCGCCGGGTCGAGCTTCACGTTGGCCACGTGCACCCGGAGGATCGCCTCCCGACCGCGGACGTCGGGCCGATCGACGAGCACGTGGCGGTCGAAGCGGCCCGGCCGCAGCAGGGCCGGGTCGAGCGTCTCGGGGCGGTTGGTGGCCGCGAGCACGATCACGCCGGAGTTGCTGCCGAAGCCGTCCATCTCCACGAGCAGCGCGTTGAGCGTCTGCTCCCGCTCGTCGTGCCCGCCGACCACGCTCGTGCCGCGGGTCTTGCCGAGCGCGTCGAGCTCGTCGATGAAGATGATGCAGGGAGCCTTGGCGGCGGCCTGCTGGAACATGTCGCGGACCCGCGCCGCCCCCACGCCCACGAACATCTCCACGAAGTCGCTGCCGGAGAGGCCGAAGAACGGCACGCCCGCCTCGCCGGCGATCGCCTTGGCGAGCAGCGTCTTGCCGGTGCCGGGAGGCCCGACGAGGAGGACGCCCTTGGGAATGTGGCCGCCGAGCACCTGGTATTTTTCCGGGCTGCGCAGGAACTCCACCACCTCGCGGAGCTCTTCCACCGCCTCGTCGATGCCGGCCACGTCGTCGAACGTGATGCCGAGATCCTCCTGGGCGTACATCTTGCCCCGCGAACGACCGAAGGCCATCGGGCTGCCCGCCCCGCCGAGCCGGCGGATCATCAGGAAGAAGAGCAGGCCGAAGAGCCCCGTCAGGAGGAGCATCGGCATCCAGCTTCGCCACGGGCTGGGGGGATCCTCGTAGCGGAAGGCGACCTTGTGGTCGTTGAGCAGCTGCTTGAGTTCCGCCTCCGACGTCTCGCTCGGCAGCTTGGCGGTGGTGAACCGCCGCTCGATGCCGGCCGCGGCGCCCGGCAGCCCCGGCGGCGCCTCCGCCTCGCCCCCCGGCGGCCGGCCGGCCGGAAACTCCCGCACCCTGCCGGCCACTTCGTAGGCGCCGATCACCACGTCGTGGAGATCGCCGTACACGCCCGAGCGGCCCGGCCCCTCGCCCAGCGAGATCGGCACGTAGCGGTCGGCCCCGCTGGCCGTGGAGGCCCGCACGAGCCGCTGCAGGTCGCTGTAGGAGATCTTCAGCTCCGCCGGGGAGCCGATGAGACTGATGGCGAACAGGCTGGCCACGCCCGCCGCCAGGAGCGACCAGACGAGGTTGCCCCCCAGCGAGGGCTTGCGGTCGCCCGGCCGCTTGGATGTGTCCCGCTTCGTGCCCATGTCCGGTTCCGGCGGCCTGCCAGCGCCCTCCACGGCGGTGGTGAAAGGCATCGTACGCCCGAAAAAACCCCGCGACAAACGGCCTTCGTGACGCACCGGCCCGAAATCCCGCGCCGTCGTGGCCGGGCCTCGCCGCCCGTTGGAACTTCCCGGCCGAGACTTTTAGACTCATGGGTTGGCCCGAGATACCCGCCGTTTCGCTCATGCCCACCAGCCCCCGTGACCTCCCGGCCGGCCTGACTCCGCCGTGCCCGGGCGGCGACGCGGGCGGGCCGCTGCGGGTGGCCATCCTGGGTGCGACCGGGAGCATCGGCCAAAGCACGCTCGACGTGATCGCCGCCTCCGACGGCCGGCTCGTGCCCCACCTGCTCGCCGCCCGCGGCAGCGTGAAAACGCTTGTGGAGCAGGCCCGGCGGTTCAAGCCGCGCTGGCTGGTCGTGACCGATGCGGCCGCCGCCGCGGCGCTCGACGCCACGGACCTGCCCGCCGGCACCCGGCTCGCGGTCGGCCCCGAGGCCCTCGACGACCTCGTCGCCGACCCGGCCGTCGACCGGGTCGTTTCCGCGATCGTGGGGGCGGCGGGGCTGCGGAGCACCTGGGCCGCGATCGAGGCGGGCAAGACCGTGGCGCTCGCCAACAAGGAGACGCTCGTGATGGCCGGGCCGCTGGTGATGCGCCGGGCCGCCGAGACCGGGGCCACGATCATCCCGGTCGACAGCGAGCACTCGGCCATCCATCAGGCGCTGGCCTGCGGTCGGCCGGCGGAGGTCCGGCGGCTGATCCTCACCGCCAGCGGCGGCCCCTTTCGGACGCGGCCGAGGGAGTCGCTCGCCACCGTCACGCCGGAGGAGGCGCTCAAGCATCCGACCTGGTCGATGGGCCCCAAGATCACGATCGACTCGGCCACGATGATGAACAAGGCCCTCGAGCTCGTGGAGGCCCGCTGGCTGTTCGGCCTGCCAGCCGCGAGGCTGGCGGTGGTCGTGCACCCGCAGTCGATCGTGCACTCGCTCGTCGAGTTCGTCGATGGCGCCGTGATCGCCCAGCTGAGCCCTCCCGACATGCGGCTGCCGATCCAGTACGCCCTCTTCCACCCCGACCGCGTCGCCGGGCCGGCCCGCCGGCTCGATTTCGACGCGACCATCCGGCTCGATTTCGAGCCCCCCGACACGGAGCGGTTTCCGGCGGTGCGGCTGGGCCAGGAGGCGGCCGCCAGGGGGGGCACGGCCGGCGCGGTGCTCAACGCGGCCAACGAGGAGGCCGTGCGCGGGTTCCTCGCGGGCGCCCTGCGGTTCACCGACATCGCCGAGGTCTGCAGCCGGGTGCTGGCGGAACATCCATATCATGAACAGCCCACGCTCGACGACATCCGTCGCCTCGATGCCTGGGCGCGGCAGGAGGTCGGCAAGTGGGCGTGTGTCTGAACGGTGGCTGCCTGGTGGCGGCTGCCTCGTGGCTCGAGTGGATCCTGCAGCCGTCGAGCTGGTGGGTGATCCTCCAGGTGGCCGGCGGGCTGGGGTTCGTGATCTTCGTCCACGAACTGGGCCACTTCCTCGTCGCGAAGGCCTGCGGGGTGAAGTGCGAGAAGTTCTACCTGGGCTTCGACGTCGGGGGCCTCAAGCTCCTCTCCTTCAAGTGGGGCGAGACGGAGTACGGCATCGGCGCCCTGCCGCTGGGGGGCTACGTGAAGATGCTGGGCCAGGATGACAACCCCGCGGCGGCCGCCGCCGAGGCCCAGCGGGCCCGCGCGGCCGGGCCGGGCCATCCCTTTTCCGCGGGCGACCTGCCGCCGGAGCCCACGGCCGGCCCGCACCCGGCCTGGGATCCGCGGAGCTATCCCGCCCAGAGCGTGCCCAAGCGGATGGCGATCATCTCGGCCGGCGTGATCATGAACGTGATCTTCGCGGTCTTGATGGCGTCGCTCGCCTACGGCCTGGGCGTGCGGGAGATGACCTGCACGATCTCGAGCGTCCGCGCGGGGGGCGCGGCCTGGCGGGCCGGCCTGCGGACCGGTGACGAGATCGTGAAGATCGGCGACCGGGAGAAGCCGATCTTCAACGACCTGCGGCACGGCGTCACCGTCAGCGATGTCGAGCGGGGCATCGACTTCACCGTCCGCCGGCCGGGCGACGGCGGCACGCGAACGGTGCGGATCAAACCCGACACCGACCTGGGCGCGCCCACGATCGGGGTCACGAGCCCCTTCTCCCTGACGCTGCCGGCCGACCTCGGCAAGGGGCTCCCGGGCTCCGCCGGCCAAGCCGAGCCCGCGCTCGCGGCGGGCGACACGATCCGCGCGGTCGACGGCGTGGCGGTGGCCACCTACGCCGAGCTGCTCGCCGCGCTCGCCACGAAGGCGGACACGACCCTGTCGCTCGCCGTGGACCGCAAGCCCGCGGGGGGTGGAAGCCCCGAGCGGATCACGGTGTCGCTGCCGCCGCAGCGGCGGCTGGTGACCGGGATCACGATGGCGGCGGGCGCCGTCACGGCGGTGCAGGAAGGCTCGCCGGCCGCGGCGGCCGGGCTCGAGCCGGGCGAGACGATCCGGGCCATCGACGGCGAGCCCGTGGGCGACCCGCTCACCCTCGACGACCGGCTCGCGGCCGCCGCCGGCAGGGAGGTGACGCTCACGGTCGGCCGCCCGCCCGAGGAACGCCAGGTCACGATGACACCCCGTCAGGTCACCTGGCGCGACGACGAGACGACGGGCCGGGGCAGTCCGCTCTCGGTCGCATCGCTCGGCGTCGCCGTGACGGTGCCGGCGGTCGTGGCCGAGGTCGCGGAGGGCAGCCCGGCGGCGAAGGCCGGCATCCGGCCGGGTGACCGCCTGACGCGGGCCACCTTCCTCGTGCCCGGCGAGACCGACGCCGGGGAGGGTGTGCCGCTCTCGGACGACGAGCCCAACTGGCCCGCGGTCATGGCCGTGCTGCAGCAGCTGCCCGCCGGCACGACGCTGCGGCTCGAGGTCGAGACGGAAGGCGGCCCGGCGCGACAGGTCGAACTCGAGCCGACCGCGGCCGAGGATCTGTTCGTCGTGGAGCGGGGCCTCGTCTTCGAGCCGGTCTACGAAAAGGTGCAGGCCGGCTCGTTCGGCGAGGCGCTCCGTCGCGGCGGCCGCAAGGCCTGGGAGGATCTGTCGCTGGTCTACAGCTTCCTGGGCAAGCTCACGAGCAACACGATCAGCCCCCGGCTCCTCGGCGGCCCGATCGAGATCGCGAAGCAGGCCGGCAAGTCGGCCGAGGAGGGCTTCGGCCGGCTGCTGTTGTTTCTGACGATGCTCTCGGCCAACCTCGCGGTGGTCAACTTCCTGCCGATCCCGGTGCTCGACGGGGGGCACATGGTGTTCCTGCTGTACGAACTCGTGCGCGGCAAGCCGCCGAGCGAGAACGGGGTGGCCATCCTGTCCTACCTGGGCCTGGCACTGATCCTGACGCTCATGATGTTCGTGTTCGGCCTCGATCTGGGGCTGATCCCGCGACGCTAGGGGCGGCACCATCCCCGGGCGGCTCGGGCGGCCTATCCTTCCCACGATGCCGCCGCTCGCCCCCCCGCTGCCCGCCTCGACCGCGCCGCTCGCCGCCCCGCTCCCGGCGGGCCTGCGGGCGGTCGTGTTCGACGTCGTGCACACGCTCGTCGAGCCGTGGCCGAGCGTGGCGGTCGCCTACCACGAGGCCGGCGCGAGGCACGGGGTCGAACTCGACCCCGCCGTGATCCAGCCGCGGTTCCGCGCGGCCTGGCGCCGCCAGGAGGAACTCGACGCGGCCCAGACGCCCGCCTTCGCCACAAGCCGGGCCCGAGAGGCCGATCGCTGGCGGCAGATCGTGGCCGAGGTCTTCGCCGACACGGACGCGACCGACCGCATCTTCGCCGACCTGTGGGCACACTTCGGCCGGCCGGACGCCTGGCGGCCGCTGCCGGCGGGCCGCGACCTGGTGCTGGCCGCCCGCGGGGCGGGCCTGCCCGTGGTGCTCGCGAGCAACTTCGACGAGCGCCTGCTGGGCCTCGCCGCCGTGGTCGAGCCGCTCACGCTCGCCGACCACGTGTTCGCCTCGTCCGAACTCGGCTGGCGGAAGCCGGCGGCCGAGTTTTTCCGCGCGATCGAACGGCGGCTGGATCTCAAGCCGGAGCAGCTGTTGCTCGTGGGCGACGACCCCGAGCTCGACGTGGCCGCCGCCCGCCGGGCTGGCTGGCACGCGCGACCGGTGGGATGAGCGCAGCGGCGATCCGTACTCCATGCCGCGGAGCATCCGAACGTGGCAGCGGGATTCCATCCCGCTGAAAACGCGTCGGGATGGAGGGCGGATTCCACGGGTCAATAGACCCGTGGCCACTTCTCCCGGCGACCGTGGTCGTGCGCCCAGCGGCGATCACGGTCCACCATGCGCATCACAGGCCCGGCGAGGGGTTGCCCGTGCCAAGCGAGCGGCGTGGTCAGCAAGCGCAGGCAGGATGCCGAGGCGCGGCTGGCATCGAGCGAGCGGAGGGCAGGATGCCCACGGCGAGCGTCATGCGAGATGGCACGGGAAAGCCCGAGCGAGCGCGACCAGGGGCGTATTCTGAGTGATCCGGTCACGGAGTGACCGTACTCCTGGGATGGGTCACGGCGTGACCGGACTCCCGGGGCACGGGCAGCCCCGAACTGCACGAATCACTGCCGCTCGGCGCCGGTGTCGAGTTGCCGATGAGACTGCGCTGCGAGCGCGCCGTTCAGAAGTTGAACAAGAACTTGATCGTTTG
>JBJTAA010000241.1:0-7784 GCA_046090525.1 Planctomycetota bacterium | reverse complement strand
TCATGATCACCCATCGGGCGAGCACCCTGTCGCTGGCCGACGCGATCGTGGAGGTCGAGCACGGGCGGGTGGTGAAGCGGCCGGCCCGGCAGCCGCAGGCGGCCTGAGGCAGCCGCGCGGTGGCGAGCCCGGGTAGACTCCCTCCGCCATGACCAAGCAGCGGACCTGCGCGACCTGCGGACAGCCCGGACCGGCCTCGGCTTCGACCTGCCTCTTGTGCGGAGCCCCGCTGGCCGACGCCGAGAAGCGGTGGAGCATTCCCTGCCCCAAGGGCCACGTCTTCAAGGTGGCGGAGGCCTGGATCGGCCGGCAACTGGTCTGCCCCCGGTGCAACGAGTCCTTCGTGGCGCAGGTGGCCGAGAGCCTGGAGCAGCGCGAGCAGGAGCGGCAACGGCGGGAGGAAGCCGACGCGGAGTTCGCCCAGCGGTGGCTCCGGCGGGCGATTTGGGCGGCCGCGGCCTTCGGGCTGTTGATCGCGGCGCTCGTCGTAATGAGCGTGATCAGGCGCTGAGCGTCGGGCGTCCGGTCACGCCGTGACCGGATCACGCTGGACGTGGCGTCGACGCTGACCCGGTTCCGGAGGAACCGGGCTCCAGGACGCGGCGTCAGCCCAGCCGGTCGTTCCAGCGGGCGGCGTCGCGGGGCTCGTAGCGGGCCGGCTCGAAGGTGTCGCGCACGACCTGTCGGACCGCCCGCAGGTCGACCCGGCCGTCGCGGGCGAGGAGTTGCACGAGCAGGTTGCCGATCGCGGTCGCCTCGACCGGGCCGGCCACCACCGGGCGGCCGGTGGCGTCGGCGATCATCTGGCAAAGGAGCCGATTCTTCACGCCTCCTCCCACCACGTGCACGCGGGCCACGCGGCGGCCGAGCAGCCCGTCGAGCTCGGCGAGCGTCCGCCGCACTCCGGCGGCCACGCTCTCGAGCGCCGCCCGCACCGTGGCCGCGGTCGATTCGGGCTCGGGCTCGCCGCTGTCCCGGGCGAGGGCGCGGATCGCCGCGGGCATGTCGGTCGGGGCCACGAGCGACGGATGGTTGGGGTCGACGAGCGTCACGAGCGGCGGGGCCTCGGCCGCCAGCGCCGTGAGCTGGTCCCACGTCCACTCCTGGCCGGCCCGCTGCCAGGCCGCCCGGCACTGCTGCACGAGCCACAGGCCGCAGACGTTCTTCAGGAGCCGCGTGGTGCCGTCGATGCCCGCCTCGTTCGTGAAGTTACGGGCCAGGCATTCGGGCGTGACGAGGGGACGGTCGAGCTCGGCGCCGACCAGCGCCCAGGTCCCGAGGCTCACGTAGCACCAGTCGGGCCGCGGGCTCGGCGGCTCGGCGGCCGGCACGGCGGCGACGGCGCTGGCGGTGTCGTGGGTGCCGGGCAGGATGACGCGGGCCGGCCCGAGGCCCGTGTCGGCGGCCACGTCGGGCCGGAGCGAGCCGAGGGTCGTGCCGGGATCCGTGATCGCTCCGAAGACCCGTCGCGGCAGACCGAACCGTTCGAGCATCCCGAAGGCCCAATCGCCCGTGCGCGGGTCGAAGCACTGGGTCGTGCTGGCGTTGGTCCGTTCGTTCGACGCCTCACCCGACAAGAGCCAGTGAAACAGGTCGGGGATCATGAGCAGTCGGTCGGCCGCCGCGAGGACGCTGCTCTCCGCCCGACGCATCGCGATCAATTGGTAGAGCGAGTTGAGCTCCATGAACTGGAGGCCGGTGGCGGCGAAGATCTCCTCGCGCGGCACCGTCGCGGCGGCGACGTCGATCAGGCCGCGGGTGCGCGGGTCGCGGTAGCACACCGGGTTGGCGAGCAGCGAGCCGTCGGCCGCCAGGAACGAGAAGTCGACGCCCCAGGTGTCGACGCCCACGCTCGACACGGCGCGGCCGTGGCGGGCGGCCGCTGCCCGCAGGCCGACGGTGACCTCCTGCCAGAGCCGGGGGAGATCCCAAATCATCTGGCCGGCCAGCGTCACCGGACCGTTCTCGAAGCGGTGCAGTTCCTCGAGCTCGAGCAGGCGGCCGTCGAACGCGCCGGAGACGACGCGACCCCCCGAGGCCCCTAGATCGACCGCCAGCGCCACGTCGCGAGCCATCGCGTGTGCTCCCGAGAAAGAGGTGGATGTGTCAGCACGCAGCCCGGTTCCGCCGGAACCGGGCCAGCGTTGGTTGACGGAGTGTCGTACATGATCCGGTCACGGCGTGACTCCAGGAGCCCGGTTCCGCCGGAACCGGGGGCCGCGTTGGCCCCACGTCGGAGGTGATCCGGTCACGGCGTGACCGGACTCCTGGAGCCGGAACCGGGGCCGCGTTGGTTGACGGAATGTCGTACATGATCCGGTCACGGCGTGACTCCAGGAGCCCGGTTCCGCCGGAACCGGGGCCGCGTTGGCCCCACGTCGGAGGTGATCCGGTCACGGCGTGACCGGACTCCTGGGCCACTCGAGCGGGCCGATTGTTCAGTTTTTTGCCGCGGGGAACAGGGGGTCGGCTCCCGGGGCAGCAAGCCACGGCGTCCGCGAAAACCCTGCCGGTTGGCCGGGTTCGGCTGCTGGTTGACGGCGGGATCGTCCGATCCCACAATCCGGTGTCTGGAAACTGTAAGTAGTTGACCAACTTACTAAGGATTCGCGTATGGCAGCCGCCCTCGCGACCACTGTGCCGGGCAAAGCGTCCTCGAGCGGGCCTTCCGCCGCCGTGCGGGAGGAACTGGCCCGGGCGAGCCGCGCGCTCGAGACCGCGTCGCCCCAGGACATCATCGCCTGGGCCGTCGAGCGGTTCGGCGATCGGCTCACCATGGCGACGGCGTTCGGGCCGGAGGGCTGCCTGATCATCCACTGGCTCGCCGCGATCGCCCCGGGCACGTTCGTCTTCAACCTCGACACGGGGTATCAGTTTCCCGAGACGCTCGAACTCCGCGACCGGATCGCCGCCCGCTACGGGCTCGAGGTGTCGCTCGAGCGGCCGGAGACGACCGTCGCCGAATATGAGCAGGCCCATGGTGGCCCGCTCTACCGCACGGAACCGGACCGCTGCTGCGGCGACCGCAAGATCGCGGTGATCCGCCGCGTGCTGACCCGGTTCGACGCCTGGATGAGCGGCATCCGCCGCGACCAGAGCGCCGACCGCGCCGCCGCCGCGATCGTCGGCTGGGACCACAAGTTCGACGTCGTGAAGATCTCGCCCCTCGCCAACTGGACCAAGGCCATGGTGTGGGACGCCGTCGTCCGCGAGCAGGTGCCGTACAACCCGCTGCACGACCGCGGCTTCGTGAGCATCGGCTGCGCACCCTGCACGCGGGCCGTGTCGGTGGGCGAGGACGAGCGGGCGGGCCGCTGGAGCGGCACCGCCAAGACGGAATGCGGCCTCCATTCCCGGGGCTGATCCGCGTCAGGCCAGACACCGCCATGCGTCTCTCCGCCCGCGTCGAATATGCCGCGATCGCCGCCGTGGAACTGGCGCGCCGCGGCGCCGCGGGCGGACCGGTCGGCATGAAGGAGATCTGCGAGGCCCATGGCGTGCCGGCGAAGTTCCTCGTCCACATCCTGCTCGAGCTCAAGCGAGCCGGCCTGGTGCGCAGCGTGCGGGGCGTGGGCGGCGGCTATCTGCTGGCCCGGCCGGCCGATGAGATCACGCTCAGGGACATCGAGGCGGCCCTGGCGGGAGAGCCCGAGTCGGCGGCGCCCGTCACGGCGGGCCTGGCCGGATCGTCCCGCGTGGCGGCGAGCCTGAAGGCCGCGTGGGAGGCTGCGGCCGAGGCCCGGGCCGCCGCACTCGAGGGCGTGACGCTCGCCGATCTGGTCGCCCGCAGCCGCGGCGTGGGCGAGCCGATGTACTACATCTGATGACACGCTTGCGGGGCCATCCATGGCCCCCGCGAGCTTGCCGGCCCTCCGGCCGGGCGTCGGGCGTGATCCGGTCACGGAGTGACCGGACTCCTGGAGCCCGGTTCCTCCGGAACCGGGGCAGCGTTGACGCCGGGCCAGGGTCGACGCCACGCCAAGCGTGATCCGGTCACGGAGTGACCGGACTCCTGGGCGTGACCGGGCTCCTGGAGCCCGTTTTCCTCGGGCCTGGGGGCCCGCCTTGCGGAAGTGCGATTGGATGGCAAAATCTGGGGCTTCCCCGGCGGCGACCGCCCCCGGGAGGCCATTCTGCAGGTCCAGCATGAACGACACGCTCCAAGTCACGCTCCGCACCACCACCGGCTCGGCCGAGGCACGTCGGCTCCGGCGTTCCGGCATGGTGCCGGCCATCCTCTACGGGCACGGTGAGCCCGCCGTGGGGCTCGCGGTGAGCCGGGACGCCGTCGCGGCCGCGATTCGCCACGCCAGTCGCATCGTGCAGCTGCAGGGGGCCGTCACGACGGGCGCCCTGATCCGTGACCTCCAGTGGGACACGTTCGGCGTCGAGCCGCTGCATGTCGACTTCCTGCGCGTCAGCGCCACCGACCGCATCCGCGTGAAGGTGCCTGTCGAGCTCAAGGGCGAGTGCCCGGGCCAGCGGGCCGGCGGCATCGTGAATCTCGTGCTGCACGAGATCGAGCTCGAGTGCGGCGCCGACCAGGTTCCGGAGCGGGTGCACGCGAACGTCGGCCATCTGGAAGTGGGGCATTCGGTGAAGGTCCGCGAGCTCGAGATTCCCGGCGGCGCTCGGCCGATCCTCGATGGCGACGAGACCGCGGTGACCTGTGCTATTCCGGGCCGCAAGGGGGCGGAGGAAGTGGCGGCGCCCGCGGAGCCCGAGATCATCGGTCGCAAGGCTGGTGCCGAGGAAGCAGCAGAGGAGGCCAGTGGCGAGTGAGCGGCGCTGGAAGGCCGGCAGCCGCCCGACGGCGCCGTTCATGGGAATGCCTGGTGCGGCGTGAAACTGATCGTCGGCCTCGGCAATCCCGGTCCTGCCTACCGCGACACGAGGCACAACGTCGGCTTCGAGGTGCTCGAGACGCTGGCCCGCAGGGCCGGTGGGCCGGCCCGCAGGGCACGCTTCCAAGGGGAGGTGGCCCAGGCCAGCCTGCGGGGCCAGCAGGTGTTGCTGCTCTGGCCGCTCACCTGGATGAATCTCAGCGGTTCGGCGGTGTTGGCGGCCAGGGACTTCTACAAGATTCCGGAATCTGAGATGCTCGTGTGCTGCGACGACTTCCAGCTGCCGCTCGACACCCTCCGGCTTCGGCCGGGTGGGTCGGCGGGGGGCCAGAAGGGCCTGGCGGACATCCTCGCCCGGCTGGGCACGACCGCCGTGCCCCGGCTGCGGCTGGGGATCGGCCCGGTGCCCGCCGGCTGGGACGCGGCCGACTTCGTGCTGGGACGGTTTGCGAAGTCCGAGCAGGAGCGGGTGGCGGTGGCGATCGAGCGGGCGGCCGACGCCGCCGAGGAGTGGCTGGCCCGGGGACTCCAGGCCGCGATGAATCGATACAACTGACGAGGCGGCGCGGCGGGTCGGGCGGCCCGTCGCCCGCGACACGACGGTATTCTTGACCGAGCAGCGATTTTCCAGAGGGAGCACGAGACGATGGCGGTTTACGAAGGCATGTTCATCCTCGATCCGGGCCGCTACGGCCGGGATCCGGGCGGGGTCACCCAGCAGGTGGCCGATCTGATCTCGCAGCACGGCGGCACGCTCCTGGCGGCGCGGCTGTGGGACGAGCGGAAGCTCGCCTATCCCATCAAGGGGCAGAAGAAGGGCGTCTACTGGCTGACGTACTTCAAGATGCCGGGCGACGGACTGACTCCGCTCGAGCGGCAGTGCGAGATCAGCGAGGACATCCTCCGAAAGCTCGTCCTGCGGGTGGACGACCGGATCGCCGACGCCCTCGTGCAGCACGCCCTGTCGTCCGGCGAAGCGGGGCGGCGGACGGCGGCCCCGGCGACCGCCGCCGCGGGGCCGGCCTCGACCTGAAGCCTTCGGCCCCCCTCTTGCAGGGACTGGGGCGGCCGGCTACTCTAGGGTGAAGTTGTACAGACGTTCAGCACTCGGGCCTGCGGGCCTGTGACACCCGGGACACGGAGGATCAACTGATGGCGAGCTTCAACAAGGTCGTGCTGGTGGGCAACGTGACCCGTGATCCGGAGGTGCGCTACATCTCCTCGGGCACGGCGGTGAGCGACATCGGACTGGCCGTGAACGACCGCCGCAAGACGGCCACGGGCGAGTGGGTCGAGGAGACGACCTTCGTCGACGTGACCCTCTGGGGTCGCACGGCCGAGGTGGCCGGCGAGTACGTGAGCAAGGGCTCGCCCCTCCTCATCGAGGGCCGGCTGAAACTCGACACCTGGGAGAAGGACGGCAAGAAGAACTCCAAGCTCCGCGTCGTCTGCGAGCGGATGCAGCTGCTCGGCGGCAAGGGCGAGGGGAGCCGGGGGGGTGGCAAGCCCCGTGCCCCCGCCCGAACCGGGACCGGCGTGAACGCCGGAGGGGATGAGGGAGATTACGGCTCCGCTCCGCAGTATGATGGTCCCGACGACGGCGTCGGTGGCGGCGACGACATCCCGTTCTGATCACCTCGCACAACCAGTCAACGTCCACACCAGTCGGAGAAGAATCATGCCCACGAAGTCGACGCCCCGAGTTCCCGCCGCCGGCAAGCGGCTGCCGCAGGGCAAGCGGGGCGGCATCGAACTGCTGCTCGTCCATCCGGTGGAGCACCTCGGCAAGCAGGGCGAGGTGGTCGAGGTGAAGCGGGGCTACGCCCTCAACTACCTCCTTCCCCAGGGACTCGCCACGATCGCGACCGACCATCACAAGCGGATGGTGGAGAAGCACCGGGCGAAGCTCGAGGAGATCGCCCGCGAGCGGCTCGCCGGCCTGCGGAGCGTGCTCGACGAGCTCACCCGCACGAGCGTCACGATCGAGGCCAACGCCAACGACGAGGGCCATCTCTACGGGTCGGTGGGTGCGCATGAGATCTCGCGGTCGCTCAAGCAGCAGGATCTCACCGTGGCGCCCGATCAGATCATCCTCCAGGGCCCCCTCAAGGAAGTCGGCCTCTACACCGTGAAGGTGCGGCTGGCTCCGGAGGTCGAGGGTGACCTGAAGGTCTGGGTCGTGCCTGCGAGCGGCGAGGCCGGCTCCAAGTAAGGGCGGCTGCGTCCGGTCGGCAGGGAGGCGTCGCGACGATGAGCACGGCACGCGAGGGATCGCGCGACGGCAGCCCCAGGCGGCGGATGGATCGCCCCGGCCGTGGCGGCGGGTCGACCGCCACCGCGGAATCGCTCGCCGGCCGTGAGCGGCCCACCAACGCCGACGCCGAGCGGGCCGTCTTGGGCAGCATCCTGCTCAAGCCCGATGTCTGCGACGACGTGGCGCTCGTCGTGCGGCCCGAGGACTTCTTCGACGAGGCCCATCAACTCCTCTACCGGCACCTGCTCGAGCTCCACGACGGCGGGAAGCGGATCGACGCCACCATCCTCCTGGAGCGGCTTCGCACGCAGGGCGATCTGGAGCGGATCGGCGGTCCGCCCCTGTTGGCCGACGTGCTCGAGGCCGTGCCCCATGCGGCCCATGCCACGCACTACGCCCAGATCGTCCGGGACAAGGCGCTGCTGCGGAACCTGATCGACGCGGGCACCGACATCCTCCGCGAGGCGTACGAGGCGGCCGACGAGCCGCGGCAGCTGCTCTCCCGCGCGGAGGAGCGGATCTTCTCGATCCTCGAGCGGCGCAGTTCGGCCGATGCCCAGCCGATCGCGGCCGTGCTCGAGGACGTGATGGTGCGGATGGATGCCCGCATGAAGCACGAGCACGCCATCGGCGGCGTGGAGACCGGCTTCAGCGACCTCGACACGCTCTGCGGCGGGCTGCACAAC
>JBJTAA010000240.1:0-3153 GCA_046090525.1 Planctomycetota bacterium | reverse complement strand
GTGCTGGCCGACCTGCCCGGGCTGATCGAGGGGGCCCATGCCGGCGTGGGGCTCGGCCATGAGTTTCTCAGGCACGTCGAGCGGGCCGGGATTCTCGTCCACGTCGTGGAGCCCGTGCCAGTGGACGGCAGCGACCCGCTGGCGAACTACCGGGCCATCCGCGACGAGCTCGTCCAGTACGATGAAGCCTTGGGCCGCCGGCCGGAGATCATCGTCGTGAGCAAGTGCGAACTCCCCGGAGCGGAAGTGGTGCGGGAGGCGCTGGCGCGGGAGACGGGCCGCGAGGTGCTCGCCATCAGCGCCGCCACGGGGGCCGGCCTCGATCGCCTGATCCACGCCGTCGCCGCCGAACTCGACCGCCGGGGGCCGCCGGCATGAGCCACGAGTCGAGGGCCGGTTCGACGGCCGGCCAGCCCGCGTCGCGGGCGGTCCCCTCGGGCCGCGGCATCTGCGCCGGCGATACCGTGCTCTTGGCCGACGTCGGCAACTCGCGGATCAAGCTAGCGCGGCTCGACGAGGCCGCCCCGGTCGCGGCGGGTGGCGTGCCGGCCGTCACGCGGCGGCAGGATCTCGACAGCCGCAGCTTTCGCGCCGAGAACCTGGAACGCTGGCTGCTCGGGGCGGCGCCGGGCCCCGCCGTGATCCTGGTGGCGAGCGTCTACGAGGCCGCCGCGACGAGGCTCGAAGCGGCCGTCGCCGAGATCTCGGCCACCCGCCATCGCCCGATCCGGCAGCGGCGCATCGCCCACCTCGATCTGGCGCTCGACATCTCGCTGCCCGAGCCTGGCAGGGTCGGCATCGACCGCCTCGCCGCCGCGGCCGCGGCCGGGCTCGTCAAGCCCGCGGATCGCGCCGCGGTGGTCGTGGATTGCGGCACGGCCATCACGGTGGACATGGTCTCGAGCGCGGGGGCATTTCTCGGGGGCGCCATCCTGCCGGGGCCGCTCCTGATGGCCCGCGCCCTGGCGGACGGCACGAGCCGCCTGCCGGCCGTCACGGCCCTGGGCGGCGGGCAGGTTCCCGCGATGCCCGGCCGCTCCACCGAGGAGGCCATCGCGGCGGGCATCGGCCTCGGGATCCGGGGGGCCGTCGCCCGGCTGGTGGCCGAGGCCCGGGCCGCGCTCGGCGAGCCCGCGGTCACGATTCTCACCGGCGGCGCGGCGGCGGCCGTCCACGACGCCTTGCCCGACGCGATCGTGGTGCCTGATCTCGTGCTCGCCGGCATCGCCCTGGCGGCCGGCCGGGCGTGCGCCCGCTGAGCCAGCCGCTGGTAGACTTCGGGCTCGTCGTCATCACCAGGAACGCTCCCGCCACAGTGTCAAAGGCCCGCTCGCCGTCGGTTTCCGAATCCGCTGCCGAGGCGGATCGTGCGCTCGAACTGGCGCGGCTGGCCGCGCGGGTGGCGGGCGAGAGCCGCGGCAGCGACCTCACGATTCTCGACCTGCGGCGGCTCACGCCCGTCGTCGACTACTTCGTGATCGCCACCGGCTCGAGCCGCCGGCAGATGCATGCCATGGCCGACGAGATCGAGAAGACCGTCAAGCAGGAACTGCACGACGAGAAGCGCGGCGCCGAAGGGTACGAGGAGGGACGCTGGATCGTGCTCGACTATGGCGACGTGATGGTGCACCTGTTCGACCCCGACGCCCGCGGCTACTGGGATCTCGAGGGCTTGTGGAGCGACGCGGCCAGGGTGCCGCTTCCCGCCGCTGCCGCCCCGGGGACGGCCGCGGAATGACCGCCGGACGGCCGCAGTCCGACGCCGCGTCGCCGGTGGCCGTCCCGCCGCGGGTGAACTTCCGCGCAGCCCTGCGGGGCATGTTCGGCGCGGCCCTCGACAGCCTGGCCGCCGAGGGAGTGATCACGATCACCCCGGCCGATCTGCCGGGCCTCCTGGAGCAGGTGCGGGAGGCCGCCGACGCGAAGTTCGGCGACTATTCGGGCACCATGGCGATGGCTCTGGCCAAGCAGGCGGGCCGCAAGCCGCGCGACCTGGCCGCCGAGATCGCCCGCCGGCTGGCGGCCGTGCCGGGCTACGCGGCTCTCTTCGAGCCGCCGGGCGATCCCATGGGCCCGGGATTCATCAACGTCCGGATCCGCGACGAGGCGCTGGCCGCGGCGGTGGCGGCGGCCGTGGGCGACGAGCGGCTGGGCGTGGCGCCGGTGGCCGAGCCGCGCACGATCGTGGTCGACTTCTCGAGCCCCAACGTCGCCAAGCCGATGCACGTCGGCCACATCCGCTCGACCGTGATCGGCGACGCCCTGGCCCGGATCCTGCGGTTCCGCGGCCACCACGTGATCACCGACAACCACCTCGGCGACTGGGGCACGCAGTTCGGGATGATCCTCTGGGGCTGGAAGCACTGCCGCGACGACGCGGCCTTCGCCGCCGATCCCACGGCCGAACTCGGCCGGCTCTACCGGCTGGTGCGGAAGGTCGCCGACGCGAAGCCGGAGGAGCTCGCCGCCGACCCGGTGGCCGCCGCCCTCGCGGCCCAGCACCCCGACTGCGGTCGCGAGGTGCTCGCCGAGACGGCCAATCTCCACGCGGGCGACCCGGAAAACCGCGGGCTCTGGGAGCGGTTCATGCCCGTCTGCCTGGCCGAGATCGAGCGGCTCTACCGGCGGCTCGACGTCTCGTTCGACCACCAGCTCGGCGAGAGCTTCTTTCAGCCGCTGCTCGCCGGCGTGGTCGAGGACCTGCTCGGGCGCGGGCTGGCCCGCGAGAGCCGCGGGGCGGTGGGGGTGTTTCTCGAGGGCGAAGAAAAGCCGCCGCTCTTGATCCGCAAGGCCGACGGCGCGTTCCTCTACGCCACCACCGACCTGGCCACGATCCGGTGGCGGCTCGAGCACTGGCAGCCCGACCGGATCCTGTACGTCGTGGACCATCGCCAGAGCCAGCACTTCGAGCAGGTCTTCGAGACGGCCCGGCGGGCGGGCCTGGGCGGCGTGGAGTTCGTGCACGTCGCCTTCGGCACCGTGCTCGGCGAGGATGGCCGCCCCTTCAAGACCCGGGCCGGCGACACCGTGGGCCTCGAGGCGCTGCTCGACGAGGGAGTGGCGCGGGCCTACGACGTCGTGACCACGGCCGACGCCGACCGCGGCACGGGGATGCCCGAGGCGGAGCGGCGCCGGATCGCCGAGGCGGTCGGG
>JBJTAA010000239.1:0-4444 GCA_046090525.1 Planctomycetota bacterium | reverse complement strand
GGGGGCATCCGAAGTCGCCGAGGTAACCGCAAGGAGCCAGGCGCCTAAGATGAACTCTGCAATTGGGACTAAGTCGTAACAAGGTAGCCGTAGGGGAACCTGCGGCTGGATCACCTCCTTTCTAAAGGAAACCGCCGACGCATCTTCGGGCTTGCCCCGGGATGCCGAGGCATGCGATGCGGCGTCAGCGTCCGCGAGGCCTTCGGGTCGCGCGGGTTTGCCGACGGATGACATCGCATATGGAGGCGATCGCGGCTCCGCTCCCCAGCCTGCCAGGCCACGTGCCTGAAGGGCCGGGGGGTGGGGCAAGCTGCCAAAAGAGATCAGCCGGCACAGCCGACGCCTCGATGAGGGCGGCGGTTCGGAGCCGACAGGACTGCCAAATGGTGCGTGTCGCGGGCAACCGCGTCACGACGCCGGGAACATGAGAACCCGGTGGGGCCGCCGAGCCCCACCGGGTTTTTTCATTCGTTCCGGCGGTTGTCGGGGGCACGAGACCACGAGGGGGTGCCACTGCCACGTCGCCGGGCTGGGCTCGCGGGCGGCTGGAGCATTGGTCGAAAACGGATATCATTCGACGGTCGGCCGCCCCCGTCGGCCCGCTGATTTTTGGGAGTTCGTATGGCGTCGACGAGTTCGATTTCCGGTGTCGTGCCCCCGTCGGTGGCCGAGGCGACGATCATGACGGTTTGGCCCAGCGTGGGCTCGACCGGGCTCGGGAAAACGCTCGGGCGGCTGTACCGGATCCGGGAGGGCTTCGGGCCCGTCTCGATCGGTCGGCTCGCGCTCCTGGCCACGATCCCCGTCGGCATGATCCTCTACCTGTCGCTCCGGCTCCCGTGGGCCATCAAGCGGTATCGGCTCACGAACCGGCGGGTGCGGATCGAGCAGGGCATCAACCCGCAGGTGGTGCAGTTCGTGACGCTCGACGCCTTCGACGCGATCGATCTCGAGGTGAGCCCGGGCCAGGAGTGGTTCGCCTGTGGGGACTTGGTCTTCCGCCGGGGTCAGATCGAGACCCTGCGGCTCCCCGGCGTGAGCCGGCCGGAGTCGTTCCGCCGCGTCTGCCTCGAGGCTCGCCAGGCTTACGTCGGCGCGGCGAAGCACCAGCCCGAGCCCGTCGGGGCGGCGTGAGGCGCGGGCCCCTGGAGTCCGGTCACGCCGTGACCGGATGAGGCGGTCCGCGGCGTCGGCGGTGAACCGGTTCCGGCGGAACCGGGCTCCTAGGAGCGGAACCGGGCTCCTGGGGGCTCCCAAGCTTCTGCCCGCTCACACGGCCCGGCCGCTGGCGACTGGGCCGCGGGCGGCGATCGCAGCGGTGATGGCACGCCGCGCCTCGTCGTCGAGGTCGCAGGCCAGGGCTCGGGCGTTTTCCGTGACCTGCTCGGGGCTCGTCGCGCCGAACAGCACGCTCGTGATCCCCGGCTGCTCGGCCGTCCAGGCGAGCACGAGATCGGGCAAGGCCACGCCGAGCCGGGCGGCGATCGGCCGGAGCGCGTCGACGAAGTCGAGGTTCCGGCCGAACTCTTCGCCGTTGAACATCGGGTACTTGTGGCGGCTGTCACTCCGGGGAAAGGTCTGCCCCCGGTGCATGCCGCCCGCCAGTAGGCCCTTCATCAGCGGCCAGTAGACGACCATCGCCACATGGTGGCGCATGCACCACGGCAGGATCTCCCGCTCGATCTCCCGCTGGAGCATGTTGAAGTGCATCTGGCAGGCTGCGAGCGGGCAGACGGCGGCGAAGCGCTCGAGCTGGTCGCGGGAGGCGTTCGACAGGCCGATCGCTCGGGCCTGGCCCGCCTCGAGAATCCGGAGGAGTTCGCCGGCCGACTCCTCGATCGGAATCGTCGGATCGGGCGCGTGCAGGTAGAGGAGGTCGAGCCGGTCGGTGCCCAGCCGCTCGAGGCTCTCCTCGACCTCGGCCCGGAGCCGCTCCGGCCGGCCGTCCACCACCTGCCGCCGCGGCGGATCACGCGACGTGTCGGGCTCCCAGTGGATCCCGCACTTGCCGGCGATCACGACGCCATCCCGGGCCGCCGGGCCGATCGAAGCCAGCGCCGCCCGGATCGCCCGCTCGCTCTCCCCGCGCTCCCCGTAGCAATACGCGGTGTCGAGGTGGATGATGCCGGCGTCGATCGCGGCACGAACCGTGGCCACGGCCGCCTCGCGGGTCACACCCGCGCGGGTCATCCCGGCCAGCGGCCAGCAGCCGAGGCCCAGTGGGCCGACGGAGACGGGCGATGAGCCGAGCGGGCGGGGGGCGACATTCATGGGCGGGCCGTGGTCGCCGAGGCGGGCGCGGGAAACTCCCCCGTCGCCAGAAACGCCGCCACGAGATCGGCGGTCTCGGGGCGAAACAACAGGCCCGTGTGCCAGGTGGGGAGCGTCACGTGGGCGTGCGGCGTGTCCGGATGCGTGCTCTCCTCGGCCACGAGGGCGTCATACTCGGCCGCGATCACACCCACGTCCACGCCGGCCGGCATGGGCAGGCGATTGACCAGGCTCTCCGGATCCGTCGAGAGTTCGGCCACCGGCTTCAGCAGCCGGCCGAAGGTGCTCTTGGTCGCCGTGGCCACGAACGAGCCGCGGTTGGGCGGGGCGAGCATCACGAACCGGCCGAGCTTGGCCGGGCGATAGTGCTCGAGGGCGGCCCGGCCGATGATGCCCCCCATGCTGTGGCCCACGAGGTGGACCGTGCCGATCCTCGGATCGGCGTCGAGCCCCGCGAGTTCCTGGGCCAAGCGCTCGGCATGCACGAGCAGCGAGCACTGCATGTTCCAGTAGCCCCACGCGTCGGTCAGATACCCCTTGCGCCGCAGCCGGCGCGCCAGCGTCGAGAGCAGGAACTTGTTCGCCAGGAACCCGTGCACGAGCGCCACGCACTCCCGCGGGTGCTGCGGGCTCGCGGCAGTGTCGAACCGGACGGATGGCATGCGTGACGCTCGTCAGGCTGGCCGACCGCCGGCGGCCGCCGGCCGGCCGGCACCGGGCGGCCGCTGCGGGGCGGGGCAGCAATCGAGCGGACAGACGTCGTGGTTTGCCGGGAGCCTGCCGATCGCCGCCCGCTCGGCCCACCCCCAGGCCCGCTCCGCGATCAGGTCGCGAACCGTGGCCACGAACTCCGGGTCGGTGCCGACCGTCGCGGCCCGGGCCATCTCGATGCCCAACTCCCGGCACAGGTCGGCGGCCTCCGTGTCGAGGTCGTAGAGCACCTCCATGTGGTCGGAGATGAAGCCGATCGGGGCGATGATCAGTCTGGCCTTTCCACTGGCGTGCTGCAGCCGGATCTCGTCGCAGATGTCGGGCTCGAGCCACGGCTGTGTCGGCGGTCCGCTGCGACTCTGATAGACGAGCTTCCAGTCGGCCACGCCGGCCGCCTCAGCGACGAGCCGGCAGGATTCCTCGAGCTGGAGCACGTACTTGGACGTCTCCGCCATCGACATCGGGATGCTGTGGGCCGTGAACAGCACGGGCACATCGGCCCGCGTGTCGGGCGGGAAGCGGGCGAGCGCCGCCTGCACGTTTCTCGCCATCGGGCCGACGAACCCGGGGTGGTTGAAGAACACGCGGATTTTGTCGACCACCGGGGCCCGGTCGCCGAGCGGTTCGCGGGCGGCCGCGATGTTCTCGCGGTACTGGCGGCAGCCGGAGTAGCAGCTGAAGCCGCTGGTGACGAAGGCGATCGCCCGCTTCACGCCGGCATCGGCCATCTCGCGGAGCGTGTCGGTGAGCAGGGGGTGCCAGTTGCGGTTGCCCCAGTAGACCGGGAGCCTGGGGCCGCGGCGGTCGAGTTCCTCCCGCAGGGCCGCGATCAGGGCCAGGTTCTGTTCGTTGATCGGGCTTTTGCCGCCGAAATGCTGGTAGTGCTCGGCCACCTCGAGCATCCGTTCGCGGGGCACGTTGCGGCCGCGGAGCACGTTCTCGAGAAAGGGGATCACGTCGTCGGGGCCGTCCGGACCGCCGAACGAGACGAAGAGCACCGCGTCGTAGGCGGCGGGCTTGGCGGGATCGTCGGTCGATTCAAGCATGCGGTGATTCCCTGCGATCGACGAAGCAAAAACAGGCCGGGGGAGAGGGCCTTGTTCTGCGAGACGGCATTGACCCCACGGGGATTCGAACCCCGGTTCCCGCCGTGAAAGGGCGGTGTCCTAGGCCTCTAGACGATGGGGCCGCTCCGCGAACGGCTGTGCGTAACGCGGATGGTCGCCCGCATCATAGCCGCAGGTCGCAAGCCGCGGGATGGCCGATGCAGAAGGTCATTCCGCTTCGGGAAGCGTCTCGGCGACGGCCGGCTCCACCGGACTGGCCGAAACTGCCGGCCCATCGACGGGCTCACCACGGGCGATCGCCTCAAACACCTCCCGGCGATGCACGGGCACCTCCTTGGGAGCCTCGACGCCGAGTCGCACCTTGTCGCCGCGGATTTCGACCACGACGATGGTGA
>JBJTAA010000238.1:0-5072 GCA_046090525.1 Planctomycetota bacterium | reverse complement strand
GTCCGCTGCCTCCATGCCGAGACCGGTCGGAAACTCTGGGAGCAGCGGTATCCCACCGCCTACGTCGACACCTTCGGCTACGACGGCGGGCCCCGGGCGGCCCCGGTGATCGCCCACGGCCGCGTGCTCACCTACGGGCCCGAGGGCCGGCTCGAGTGCCGGCGGTTGGAGGATGGCGCCAGCCTCTGGAAGATCGACACGGCCACCGAGTACCAGGTCGTTCAGAACTTCTTCGGCGTCGGGGCGGCGCCGATCGTCGCGGAGCAGGGCGGCCGGCGGCTGGTGGTGGTGCAGGTGGGAGGCAGCCCGCCGGGCTCCCGTCCCCCGTCGCCCGAGCGACTCGATCTGGTCAAGGGGCTCGACAGCGGCCTGGTCGCCTTCGACCTCGAGACCGGGCGTGAAACATGGCGGTGCTCCGACCAACTGGCAAGCTATGCCACCCCGGTTGTGGCCCGTCTGGCCGGCGGGGACCGGATCCTGTCCTGGATGCGGGACGACTGCCTGGTCGTCGATCCCGACGGTGGGAAGCTGGTCGGCCGGTTTCGGTGGCGGGCCGAGGACGTCTTCAGCGCGGTGGCCGCGAGCCCCGTGGTCGCGGGAGAGCAGGTTCTGCTCACCGAGGCCTATGCCCCGGGTAGCGTGCTCCTGGACCTCGCGTCGCTCGCGACTGGCGGCGGCATCGAGGTGCTGCGGCAGGACCGGCGCGGCAGTCGGCCCGACGCGGCGCTCAAGGCTCACTGGGCGACGCCCGTGCTCCACGAGGGCCACCTGTATGGAGCGAGCGGTCGCAACTCGGGCGACGCCGTGCTCGCCTGCGTCGACTGGCAGACGGGCGAGGTGCACTGGAGCGAGGGGGGATTCGGCCGGGCGAGCGTGGTGCTCGCCTGCGGGCACCTGATCGTGCTCGGTGAATATGGCGATCTCGCGCTCGCACGGGCGACCCCGGAGCGGTATGAGGAGGTCTCGCGGACGCGGCTCGTCGATCGAAGCGGCGGTGGGCGGCCCGTCGATCTGCTCACGCCCCCTTGCTGGGCGGCGCCGGTCATCGCCCGCGGCCTGCTCTATGTCCGTGGCGCGGACCGGCTCGTCTGCCTGGACCTCACCGGTGTTCAGTAACCGTCGAGCAGGCCACGCTCCGGTTTGTCAAGGGAGAATCGAGGCGGGCTGCTGTCACCGTCGGCCCGGCGCCGCGTGGCCAGCCGTCAGCCGTTTCTCCGGGGCAGGACGGCTCTCTGGACAGTCTGCGCGCGTGCGTTCCATACTCTGGCCCTTCGAGGCGGGCGACACGACGCGCGGACCTCGCACGTCACATCCCCCAGGAGCATCACGACGCATGTTCGAGATCGCGATCAGCCAGATGACGACAGCCCGCTGGGACCTGTCGGTCGAGGTCGCCCAGTTCGCCCGGCACGGCTTCGACGCGATCTCCGTCTGGCGTCCCAAGATTTCCGATGTCGGCCCCGATGAGGCCGCCACGATCATCGCCGCGGCCGGCCTGCGGGTCTCGAGCGTGCAGTGGGCCGGCGGCTTCACCGGCGGCGACGGCCGCTCTTTCGACGAGAGCGTGGCCGATGCCAACGAGGCCATCGAGATGGCCGAGGCGGTCTCCGCGCCGGTGCTCGTGATCCACAGCGGCTGCCGGGCCGGCCACACGCGGTCGCACGCCCGCCGGTTGCTCGCCCAGGCGCTCGACCTGCTGGCCCCGTCCGCCCGGCGGGCGGGGGTCACGCTGGCCGTCAAGCCGATGCACCCCGTCGCGGCGGCCGGTTGCAGCTTCGTCGGGCGGCTGGCCGAGGCGGCCGACCTGGTGGAGGAGTTCGATGACGCGGCCGTGCGGCTCGCCCTCGACCTCTGGCACTGGGGCGACGACCCGGCGGTCGGAGCCCTGCTCCCCCGCCTCGCCCCGCTGGTGGCCGTCGTGCAGGTCGCCGACCGGAGCGGGCTCTTGTCAGCCGCAGCCGACCGCCTTCCGGCCGGGCATGGGCAGCTCCCGCTCGCCGATCTCGTCACCGAGCTCGTCGCCCAGGGCTACCGCGGCGACGTCGAGTTCGACCCCGTCGGCGAGACGGTGGAGATCCTGGGCTATGCAGGCGTCCTCGCCGAGACGCGAATCGTGGCCGCCTCGTGGGCCGCGAGGCTCGCGGCCGCTTGCGAGCAGGGCATTCGTCCGCTCGCGCTGCGGCCGGCTCACTTCCGGGCGGCAGGCTCGCGCAGGTCCCACGCCTCGAGCCAGACGGTCTCGCCGGGCTGAAGCCCGAAGTCCTCCCGCAGCCGGCGATCGAAGTCGTCCATGTGGGCGGCGCCGTAAAAGATCGCGATCCGGTCGTCGCCCGCGGTGATCCGCTTCTTGAGCACGGCCAGGGCCGCCGCGTTCCGATCGGTGATCAGGGTCGAGCCCTCGTCGCCGCCGAAGGCGCTCGTGAGCACGTCCATGTCAGTGAACTGCTCGGCCATCAGCCGCCGGAGCTTCACCTGCCTGTCCGTGCCGCCGCCGAAGAGCAGCCCGAAGAGCTCACCGACACTCACCTCGGGAGCGGCCGCTTCCCCCCGCTCGGCCCGTTCCATGCTCTCCCGCATCAGTTTTGTGAACATGCTCCACCACGACTCGCCCCGCTTCTTCATCGCCTGCTGGAACTCACGGGGCGAGAGGTCGGCGTGCACGAAGTTGTCGGCACCGTAGTCGATGCGTTCGAGTTGGAACTCGAGCCCGAGGAGCTTGGTCAGGCCCTGCTGGGCCGAGCCGATCGCCCCGGACGGCTTCCGGCCGGGCTTGGGCACCCGGTCATTTTCCGGGGCCACGAGTTCGTAGAGCACGGCGTCGTAGTCGGCGAACAGACGGTCGAGCGTCTCGTAATAGTCCGCCCCGCCCAAGTGGACGGCCGCCACGAGGTCGACGGTCACCGGCTTGCGGCCGGCCCGGGCCGCGGCGCGGCGATCCTCGGTGTATTCCACGATCGACGTATCGAGTGAGACGAGTTCCCCGGCGGCGTCACGGGAGAGCCGCAGAAACTCGACCGCGTCGCCGGCGACCGCCGCGCCGCCGGCCCGTTCCTCCGCCCGGCCCGGCTCGATGGCCACCACGCCGGCAAGCAGGGCAAGGAAGGCGACTCCGGCGGGGAGGGGGGATCCGCTGGGCATGGATGCTGGCTCCAGGGCAGGGGGCTGGGGGGGCGGGGAGGGCCCTCTCCGCAGAATAGCCGACCCAGCCGCCCCCGCCACCGGTCGGTGCGACCCGGAGCCCCGGCCCGCACATCCGGCAGGGTCTTCCAAGTTTCGTCAATCCGATCGACCGGCACGACCGATACCACGGAAGCGATCCGCACAGGCGGACGGTCCGGTTCCTGCACCACAGGACACGAAAGCGATGGCTACGAAACTGGGTTTCAGGCGGTTCCTGGCGGCGATCCTCGCGGCGACTGGCCTGGCGGCCGGCGACACCTTGATGGCCGGCGGAAACTGGATGCCGCTCCTGCCCGACCAGGACTTCTACGACTTCCAGCTGTTCGCGCCGCCGGACCTGCAGGAGTACTCGATCTATCACGAGCCCCATGAGGGCATCTTCTTCTCGTACGACCGGCTCTACTGGGGCATCACCCCGCCGGGCGTGACGGATGTTGGAACCACGCCGGGCGGCTACCTGATTCCCAGCCAGCCGATTTCGCCGCAGGCCATCGTGCAGCTCAACAACGCCAGCCTTCAGGCGTCTGCCCAGAATCCCGACCTGCCCCCCAACATCATCGGCGGTCTGTACATCTTCGGCGCCGACCCGCTGCAGCTCGACCTCAACACGGGCTGGCTCCGTACGGCGATGACCTGGGGCAATCGCTACGAGGGCGGCTGGATCTACGACGACCGAGGCATGGCGTTCGGCTACTTCGATACCGGCGACCAAGTGCAGTCCTTTACGACCATGAGCGAGTTCGCCGCGTCGTCGCCAACGCAGATCTTCACGCAGGTGACCACGGCCGGCGCCAGCGGCGGTGGCGGGGCCGTCACCCAGAACTTCCCGCTCACGACCACCACGATCACGGCGAACAGCCCTCCGCCCGACCATCTGATCTCCCAGAAACTGACTCAGCAGTATTCGACCAGGATTCAGAGCGGGGCTGCAAGCTTCATCATCCGGCGGGCCCTGGGCCGGCGGGGCAGCGGGTCGACCGTTCGATTCTCGCTCGGTCCCCGGTTCCTGCAGTTCGAAGACCGCTTTCACATCGGCTACGAGAGCAATCAATACGCCTTCAATCAGGGGCCGACAGGCGGTACCAGCGGCCAGGGCGTGAACGTCAACACGCCGGGGGCGGCCAATCCGTCGTCCACCGCGCAGCAAGGCCAGGCGCAAGGGCAGTCAACCGGTGCGGCTGGCGGGGCCGGCGTTTCAAGCCTGGGTGGAACGCCCAACACAGGGGTCTTCCAGAGCGCGAGTGCCGGGGATGTCCTGGCGATCGGTGGCGCCGATACCCTGACTGGCCAGGGTCCGGGCTCGCCCCTCCAGACCGGTGCTTGGGCCACGGACGTGTTCAATAACATGGTGGGGCCTGAGATCGCACTCCTCATGGAGAGCGACGTGGGCCGCTGGACGTTTCTGACGGAACTCAAGTTCACGGCCGGCCTGAACTGGCAGAACAACCTGTATCGCGGATCGAACTTCCCGAACTCGATCGGGGCCGACTACCTGAGGGCCACCTTCAATCCATCCACGACGAACTCCAGCAGCGGGGGTGGATCCAGCCAGGGCAACACCGTGACGCTGCAACCGCCGCCGCTCTTTCTGCAGATCTACGGGGTGGGCCAGAACAACGCCACCAACGATGTGGAGCACAACTTCGTGTTCACGCCGATCGGCGAGTGGCGGTTCGGCGGCCGCTTCAAGGTAAGCCAGGCCGTGACGCTGCATGCCGGCTACACGGGCATGGTGCTCGGCAACATCGCCAGGGCCTCGTCCAACACCGCGTACAAGAGCGTCGAGAAGCCGACGACCTATGCGGAGGTGCGAGATCCTTCCCGGCATGCAGCGTCACGGCCTGGCTCACCTTGAAGCGGCCGCCGAACCGCCACTCGCCGATCGGCGTGAA
>JBJTAA010000237.1:0-3501 GCA_046090525.1 Planctomycetota bacterium | reverse complement strand
CACGAGCTCAAGACGCCCGTGGCCTCGATCAAGGGGTTCGTGGAGACGCTGCTCGACGGGGCCGTCGAGGATCCCGTCGACAGCCGCCGGTTTCTCGAGATCGTGGGGCGGCAGGCCGATCGCCTGGCCTCGATCATCGAGGATCTCCTGGCCCTGTCCCGGATCGAGCAGAGCGAGGGGGCTGGCAACCTGCCGATGGAGCCCACGCCGATCGCCTCGGTGTTCTCGGCCGTGGCCGCCGACCTGGGCCCGCGGGCGGCCGAACGGGCGATCCGCCTGGAGGTCGTCTGCCCCGAGGATCTCGAGATCGAGGGCAACCCGCCCCTGCTCGAACAGGCGGTGATCAACCTCGTCGACAACGCCATCAAGTACAGCGAGCCCGGCGGCACCGTGCGGCTCACGGCCGAGCGGGCCGATGGCGCGATCGTGATCCGCGTGGCCGACGACGGCGTGGGCATCGAGGCCGAGCATCTGCCCCGGCTGTTCGAGCGGTTCTACCGCGTCGACAAGGCGCGAAGCCGCAAGCTCGGCGGCACGGGGCTGGGGCTCTCGATCGTGAAGCACATCGTGCAGGCCCACGGCGGCGGCATCGACGTGGAGAGCACGCCGGGCCGGGGGAGCACGTTCACGATCCGCCTGCCGGCGGAGCGGTCGCGGGCGTCGTGACGAGCGCCAGCACGGCGGCCGCGATCTCGTGCGGCTCGGCGGCGGGCGACGGCCGCAGGCAGCGGGCCGCCAGCCGCGGATGCCGGGGGGCGAACTCGGCGGCGAGCGCCATCATGAGCCCCGGGATCGCGGCCTGGCTCGTGAAGGCGGCGAGTTCGCCGGGCCGCGGCTCCTCGGCGGCGGCGACCGCCACGATCACGCCCCCCTCGGGCTGTCGCACCATCACGGCCGCCGCCTCCTGGGCCACGACGAACGTGCCCACGACGTTGACGTCGTAGTGCCCCGCGAGGTCGGTGCCCGAGCACTCCTCGAACGGCACGTCGCGCCGCATCCGGGCAGTCGCCACCACGGCGTCGATCCGCCCGAAGTGGTCGGCGACGCGGTGCATGAGCGCCCGCACCGCCCCCTCGTCGCGCAGGTTGGCCGTCACGGCGAAGGCCGGTGTGCCGGCCGCAGCGAGCTCCGCGGCGAGCGCCCGCGCCTCGGCGAGCGAGGCGTGGCAATGGATCGCGACGCCCCAACCCCGCGCGGCCAGGGCCCGCACCACCGCGGCGCCGACGCCCCGGGCCCCGCCCGTGACCACCGCCACCCGCGTCTCACTCGCCCCGGTGGGATTTGGCATGGAAGTCCAGGATCTGCTGCCAGGCCTCCTCGGGCGTCTCGGCGTAGGTGAAGAGATCGAGGTGGTGGTCGGCGATCACGCCGGAGTCGGCCAGGTACTGGAAGTCGATCACCCGCGACCAGTAGTCGCGGCCGAAGAGGATGATCGGCACCGGCTGCATCCGGTGGGTCTGGCGGAGGGTGAGCGTCTCGAACATCTCGTCGAGCGTGCCGAAGCCGCCGGGGAAGAGCACCACCGCCGCGGCCCGCAGGATGAAGTGGAACTTCCGGAGCGCGAAGTACTTGAACTGGAAGCAGAGCTCCGGCGTGATGAAGGGGTTGGGCTGCTGCTCCGCCGGCAGCTTGATGTTGAGCCCGATCGACTTGCAGCCCACGTCGAAGGCGCCGCGGTTGGCGGCCTCCATGATGCCGGGCCCGCCGCCGGTGATCACCACGTAGTCGCGCTGGCTGTCGCACTGGTTGTCGATCGAGACCAGCTTGGCGAACTGCCGGGCCGAGTCGTAGTAGTGGGCGTGCTCGAGCAGCCGCTCGGACCGCTCCACCTCGCGGGCCGCCTTCGGATCGCCGGGGTGGGCCGCCAGGGCCCGGCGGGCCTCGGAGAGCCGTCGCTCGGCGGCGGTCCGCTCCACGATCTGGGTGCCGCCGAACACGATCACCGTGGAGTGGATCTTGTCGGCCTGGAGCGCGAGCTCCGGCTTGCCGAGCTCGAGCAGCATCCGCACCCCGCGCATCTCCTCCCTGGAGAGGAGGGCGTTGTCCTCCTGCGCGAGCAGGTAGCTCGGCGAGGCCAGGATCCGCTCCATGTTCTCGGCCACCAGGGCCACGTCGTCACCGAGCACGGTGTCGGGCAGGATCTCGCAGGCCTTCGGGGGCGCGGGGGCGGGCTTGGATTCGCTCTTTTTGGCCATGGGTGGGGGCTTCCGTGGGTCAGCTGCCGGCGGGGAGGGAGAGTTCGAAGGACTGCCCGATGGTAGGCAGTTCGCAGGTCCAGCCACGGGTGCGGGCCAGAAACTCGGCCATTCCGCGGGCGGCGGGGGGCTCGCCATGCACGAGGAAGGTGGTGCGCGGGGCCGGCAGCGCGGCGAGCCAGCGGCCGAGCTCGGCCCGGTCGGCGTGGCCCGAGAAGGCGTCGATCTGGCGGACGGCCGCCCGCACCGGGATGTCGCGGCCGTGGATGCGGAGCGAGTCGGCCCGGTCGAGCAGTCGGCGGCCGCGGGTGCCCTTGGCCTGGAAGCCGGCCACGATCACCGTGGTCCGCTCGTCGGGCAAGCGGCGGGCGAGGTGATGGAGGATCCGGCCGCCGTTCATCATCCCGCTCGAGGCGATCACGATGCCCGGGCCGTCGTGATGATTGATGGCCTTCGACTCCGCGGCGGTGCGTGCCATCCGCACGAACGGGCTGGCCGTCGCCTCGGCCACGCCGGCCAGGCGGGCCTCGCTGAAGTCGTGCTCGCCGGCGTGGCGGCGGAAGATCTCGGTCGCCTCCACGGCCATCGGGGAGTCGATCCAGATCGGGAGCTCCGGGATCCGGCCGGCCGCCATCAGGGTGCGCAGGAGATAGACGAGCTGCTGGGCGCGGCCCACGGCGAAGGCGGCGACGAGCATCATCCCGCCGCGTTCCACCGCCTCGAGGACCACCTGCTCGAGCTCGTCGAGCGGGCGGTCGGGCGAATGGTCGCGGTCGCCGTAGGTGCTCTCGCAGATGAGGTAGTCGCAGGGCTGGGGCGGCGCGGGGTCGTGGTAGAGCGGCGCGTCGTAGCGGCCCACGTCGCCGGAGAACAGGATCCGCAGGGGCCGGCCGGCACCGGCGGCGGCGTTTGCCTCCAGCTCCACCTCCACGAACCCGCTGCCGAGCATGTGGCCCGCGTCGTGGTAGCGGCAGCGGATGCCGGCGGCCGGCTCGAACCACACGCCCCGCTCGACCGGCCGCACCAGTTCGAGCGCCCGGGCGACATCCCGCTCCTCGTAGAGGGGCAGGGCCGGGCGGTGATCCGAGTAGCCCTTGCGGTTGGCGTAGGCGGCGTCCTCGGCCTGGCACTTCGCCGAGTCGTAGAGCAGCAGCGCAAGCAGGTCGACCGTGGCCGGGGTGGCGTGGATGACCTTGCGGAAGCCCTCCCGCACGAGCCGCGGCAGCCATCCCGAGTGGTCGATGTGGGCGTGGGTGAGGACGACGGCCCCGAGCTGGCCGGGCGGCACGCCCAGGGGCTGCCAGTT
>JBJTAA010000236.1:0-2908 GCA_046090525.1 Planctomycetota bacterium | reverse complement strand
GGGTGAGGTGCCTGGCATGCCTGCTGGGCGTCACGACAGATACTCGTCGAGCGCCTCGCGGAGCATCTCGACGTCGGGCACGAGCCCGGTGAGCGTCTGAAAATCGATCGCCGCCTGCACGGCCCGAATCTCGAGGCCCTCTACCAGGCAGCAGCCGGCGGCCACCGCCTCGGGCGGCGGGTCGGCCTCGGCCGCGATCTCCGCCAAGAGCACGTCGCTCCGCAGGCCCGTGAACACGACGGGCGTGGGAGCCGCACGCACCACGATCGAGACCGACTCCGGCACCGCGAGCGTGTCGCTCCACTCGATCGCCTTCGCGGGCGCCGCGTCGAGGCCGCCCAGGTCGCGAACGAGCGCCGCCGCCCGCTCGGCGTCGGGATCGGCGACGGTGACCCCCGCCACGCCGGCAAGCGCAAACTCCAGCGCCACGGCCCGCCCGGCCAGGCCGGCCCCCAGCACGAGCACCTCGCGGCCGGCGGGATCGGCATGCGACCGCACGGCCTCGATCACGCCACGGCCGTCGGTCATGTGGCCCACGAAGCCTTCCGGCGACTCGGCGACCAGGCCCACGCCGCCGGCGAACGCGGCCGCCGGGGTCGCCGTGGCGACGAGCGCGAGCGCCCGTTCCCGCAGCGGCCCGGAGATCACGCAGCCGCGAAACCCCATCGCCCCCGCGCCGGCGAGCGCCTCGGCGATCCGCTCCGGTGGCACGTCGCAGGTGATCACCTGACAGTCGAGCCCGGCGGCCTCGAGCGCCCGCTCGAAGAGATACTGCGAGGGATTGCCCGCGGCCGGCGACGCCAGGACCGCGATGATCTCCTGGAGCGCCGGGCTCGTCATGCGTGGTCGATCCTTCCGTGGATCCCGGTCGCTTGCATCCGCCGCCTCGGCCGACCGCGGCCCTACACGACCATGTGCGTGGCCGCCACGAACCGCGGGTCGGACCGGATCGGATCGAAGTCGCGTTCGGTGCCCGTGAGGTCGCGGAACCGGGCGTCGATCGCGATCGCCCGCGTGAGGTGATCGATCGCGGCCGTCACGTCGCCGGCGAGCGAATGGTAGCAGGCGAGGTTGTAGAGCAGGATCGGCTGACCCGGCGCCGCCTTCAGGCCCGCCTCGAGCGCCCGGATCGCGTCGGATAGCCGGCCGAGCCGCTTGTGGCACCAGCCGAGGCCGAGCCAGGCCTCCACCCGCTTGGGTTCGAGCGTGGCCGCCCGCTCGAGCGGCACCAGGGCATCCGCCCACGCGCCCATCGCCCGCATCGCCTCGCCTTCGATCAGGCTGGCGAGCGCCCCCTGCCGAACCTCGTCAGGCAGCTGACGGATTTCCTCCAGGGACCGCTCGAGAAGCCGCACGGCCGGGGCCGGGGTGGGAGCGTCGGCCTCCACGAGCAACTCGCCCAGCTCGAGGTAGCCGGCCGCTCTCCGCAGCAGGATCTGCCGCGGCACGGGGCCAGCCGTCGGGGCGGCGGGCGTCAGCGGGAGGGGCGAATCCAGGGGCATGGCTCGAACTCCACTGGGCGGCCACCGGTGGCCCGGGGGCTGGGGACGCCCGGCACCGCCCATCTCTCCGATTTTAGCGGCCAGGGCAGGCCCGGCCCACTTCCGGCCCGGAAACGCCCGGGGTTTTCTACGGGTTGGACGGGCACTTGGGTCGGGCGCCGCCGGCCGCCGGCGCGGGATTTTTTTGGCACCCGCACGAAATCCCACCGCCGGCGCCACTCCTCTTTATGGGAGCCCGCTGCGGCCGTGCTTCCCGGCAGGCTGCAAGCTTGCCCCACGGTCGGTCGAGGCGACGATCGTGCCGAACAGGCCAAACAGGATTTGGAGACCTGCCCCATGCGTCTGACGCTGCGAACGCTCCTGGCCTGGATCGACGGCGTGCTTCCCGAGCCGCAGCAGCAGGAACTCGGGGCGAAGGTGCAGGCCAGCCCGGTGGCGCCAAAACTCGTCGCCCGCATCGAGGAGGTGGTGGGCCGGCCGGGGCTGGCCGCGCCGCGGGTGGACGGCCGCGGGCTCGCCGAGGATCCCAACACCGTCGCGGAGTATCTCGACAACGTGCTGCCGGCCGATCGCCTCGAGGCCTTCGAGCGGGTGTGCATCGAATCTGACCTGCATCTGGCGGAGGCCGCCGACTGCCACGGGCTGCTCGCGGAACTGGCTCGCGATCCGGCATCGATTCCGCCACTCGATCGCGGGCTGCGGAAGCGCCTGCTCGCGCGGCTGGCCGAGGACGCGGCCAAACTGCCCCGCGAGGGCGCTCACGCGCCGCTGGCCCCGTTCGCCAAGGGGGCTGCAGACAAGGGGCGACGCGCTGCCGCGGCAAGCCACGGCGGGCGCGAGGCAGCAGCAACGGATCGCCGCCCGCGCAAGAAGGCATCACTCGGCGCCTGGCTCTCCGCGGCGGTCGCCCTGCTCTTGCTCCTCTCGCTCGCCGGACTCTTGGGATGGTCGCTGCTTGCAGGCGGGAAGTCGGCCCGTGAAGTGGCCGTCGCGAAGCCAGCCCCAGACGCGCCGCCGGCTGCGGCTCGGGAACCTGCGCCTGACGCGCCGCCCGCTGCCGCCCCACCAGTCGAGCCGGCTCCGCCCGCTCTGGCGGCGGTTGTTCCACCGGCCGCTCCGCCTGTCGCCGAACCGGCTAGCGCCGCGATCACCCCGCCGGCTGCCCCGCCCGCCGTGGCCGACGCGTTGCCTGCGGCCGCTGCCGACGGCCCGCCCGGCGGTGCAGAGCCGGGGGACGCACCGCCGCCGCCCGCCGCTCCGGCCGCGGCGATCGCCGCCGTGCCGCGCCCGCAGATGGAAGCGGCCGACGACGAGCCTTCGCCCGATGACCCTCTGCCCGACGAGCCCGCCGCCCCGCCGGCCGCTGCGGCTCCCGCCCCGCCTCCGGGGATCGTCGCCGAAGGAGG
>JBJTAA010000235.1:0-2010 GCA_046090525.1 Planctomycetota bacterium | reverse complement strand
CCGCTCTCGGGCCGCAGGTCGTGCCGGCGGGGATCGAAGGAAAAATCGCGGCCCTTGAGGTCCACCGGCTGGAAGGTCGGATCGTCGGGCCGCGTCAGCTTCGCCCCAGATGAACTCGTGGCCCCGTGCACGCGGCAGTCGAGGCTCCAGCGCAGGCTGTTCACCAGCCCCTGCACGTTCGATCGGCCGAACCCGGTGAACACCACACGGCGTTCGTCGGCGGAGCCGTCGCCGTCGGTGTCCTTGAGGTACAGAAGGTCGGGGGCCGCACAGACGAACGCCCCGCCGTCATAGCAGAGCACTCCGGTGGGCCACGACAGGCCCTGGGCGAAGACGGTGCTCGTGTCGTAGCGGCCGTCGTCGTCGAGATCCTCGAGCATCCGCACCGTGCCCAGATGCTCGTTCTCCTGCTCCGAATAGTCGATCATCTCGACGACGAACATCCGCCCCCGCTCGTCATGGTCGACCGCCACCGGCGAATGCACCAGCGGCTCGGCCGCCACCTGCTCGATCCGGTAGCCGGGCGCGACGGTGAACGTGCCGAGGGCGGCGGCGGGCTCGTGCGGCGCGACGCGGGGCAGCGAAGCGTCGGTGGCGGCCTCCGCGGCGAGCGGCTCGCCCGACCCGCCGCAGAACGCCAGGGCGGCGAGGCACGCCAGCGTGCCACGGCGCGCCGTCCGCCCGCAAGCCGAGCCATGACCCTCAGCCAGGCGTCCGGCACGTCGATCGCTCATAGGCCCATGCGCTCCGCTTTTCAGATCCTCATTGTCGGCTGGGCGACGGTCACGAGCAACGCACTTTTGTGTGCAGAATACCGGTCGCATAATGCATGCCTGATGTGCCGCACCTGCTCCCAGGATGACGGAAATCGCTCTGCTCGAACGGCCCCGGCCACGCCGCTCCCGCTACTCCGGCTCGACGAGGCCCGGCAGCGTCCCGATGTCGAGGGCGCCGGGGCCCGGGTCGCCCGCGGCGCGGGTAGACCGCAGAAATGCCAGCAGGTCGGCCATCTCGGCGGGCGAAATCTTCTCCTCGAAGCCCTCGGGCATCATCGACTTTGCCGTGCTCGTGAGTGACTCGATGTCGCTCCGCAGGATCGTCTCGCTGTGGCCCTCGTCGCGGGTGACCGTGACGCTGGTCGCCGTCTGCGCGGTGAGCAGGCCGGTGTGCAGCCGCCCGTTCACGTCCTCGACGACATACTGCAGGTAGTTCGGCGGCACGTACTGGCTCGGATCGAGGATGTGCGTCAGCATCGCCTTGGGATCGCGGGCGGCCGCGCTCGTGAGGTCGGGGCCGACGGCATCGCCCATGGCTCCGATCTTGTGACAGACGGCGCAGTTGCGGCGAAACACCTCCTGGCCGCGGGCCGCATCACCAGCCAGGTCGAGCGCGGGCTCGTAGCGACGCACGACCGCGGCCCGATCGCCCCCGGCCGCGGTGCCGAACACGTCGCCGGCCAGCCGGCGGAGCGACTCCTGCGGGTGCTGGGCGAGCTGCGCCCGCTGACTGGCGTCCAGGGCGACGAGCGAGACGGTGCCGGCCCGGGCCGCCTCCAGCAGCCGGCGGGCCCGGTCCTCGCGGGCGAGCAGCACGTCGAACGCCTGCTTCTGGGGGCCCGGCGGGAACGACCGCAGCCTGTCGAGCAGCACGGCGGTGACGTCGTCGTCGGGATACGTGGCGAGCGCCTGGATCGCGGTCGTCTGCAGCTGCTCAGGCTGCCGGGGGTCGAGCCCGGCGACGAGCTGCTCGCGGGCGATGGCCAGCGGCATGCAGCCGAGGAGCCGTGCGGCGGCGCACCGCGCGGCAACGTCGGCCGCGGCGTCGACGACCTCCCGCCGCGTCCGGTCGATGAGCCGCTCGAGCAGCGCCCGGGCCGGGGGCTGCAGCGAGGCCGGCGACGGCAGGCGGTCGCCGTGTCGGCCGAGGCCCGCGCCGAGGCCAGCCACGAGCTCGGGCTGCACGGCGGTCGGCGCCCGGGCAGCCAGCGCCGCGAGAACCCGCTCCACCTCG
>JBJTAA010000234.1:0-2012 GCA_046090525.1 Planctomycetota bacterium | reverse complement strand
TGTTGGTCACGCTCAGGAGTCCGGTCACTCCGTGACCGGATCACGCACGACGCCGCATCTGGCAACGCGGATTCGGGGCCGGCGGTGATCCTCTCCGCGCCTCCGGCGATCGCTACGACCGGCCCGGGAACGATGCAGCGTCCTGCGTGATCCGGTCACGGAGTGACCGGACTCCTGGGCGTGACCAGCAGGCTGCGATGCTTTCGGCGGGGTTGGTCGGTGAGACTCGCACAAGCCGCAGGCGATACGCGGCCACCGGGAGGCGCACCATCGTTCCCGGGCCGGTCGTAGCGATCGCCGGAGGCGCGGAGAGGATCACCGACCGCCCCGAATCCGCGTTGAGGCACGCGACGCAAAGCGTGATCCGGTCATGGCGTGACCGGACTCCTCAGCCTAGCGGCGGCCGCGGCGCGGCTTGCCCCGCGAGTCGCCCCCCTTGGGCTCGGGCGGCTGCTCCTGAAACTTCTCGGCCTGGCCGGTCAGTTCGTAGAGGAAGCGGCTGGGGCGACAGGGCTTGCTCTTGCCCCACTTCGTCCGCGTGAGACAGAGCGAGAGCACGAGCCGCTTGCGGGCCCGCGTCACGCCGACGTAGCAGAGCCGCCGCTCCTCGTCGAGCGCCGCGAGGCCGGCGTCGAGCGAGCGATGGTGGGGCAGGATGCCCTCCTCCATGCCCACCATCCAGACGCAGTCGAACTCCAGGCCCTTGGCGGCGTGCAGCGTCATCAGCCGCACCACGTCCCCCTTGGGCTTGTCGTCCTTGAAACGGTCCTCCTGGTCCTCCACCTGGAGCACGAAGTCGTCGAGGAAGCCGCGGATCACGGCGGCCAGGTCGGCGTCGCCCCGGCGGCCGCGCTCGTGTTCGTCGAGCGCCGCGGCCACCTCCTCGCAGCAGGCCCAGCGGCTCTCGGCCTCGGCCGGGTCGTCGGCATACTCCTTGTCGAGGTGCTGCCGGTAGCCGACATCGTCGAGCAGCCGCCGCAGCGCGGCGGCGCCGCGTGACTGGCCCGGGCCCGCCGGCGGAGCGTGCCGCAGGGTCAGGAGCCGCTCGAGCGTCGCCAGGCCGCCGGCGGCGGCGGCCGAGAGCTTGCCCCGGTCGCGCATCGCGAGCAGTTCCCGCCACAGGCTCGTGCCCGACTCCGCCGCACCGGCCCGCGCCGCCTGCACCGTCTGGGCCGAGAGCCCGCGGGGAGGCACGTTCGCGATCCGGGCCAGGGCCAGGTCGTCGTCCGGGTCGACGAGCAGCCGCAGGAAGGCCATCACGTCCTTCACCTCGCGGCGGTCGAAGAACGAGCGGCTGCCCACCAGTTCGTAGGCGATCTGTCGGCGGCGGAGCTCCTGTTCGAAGGCCCGCGTCTGCTCGCCGGTGCGGACGAGGATCACGCAGTCCGCGGGGCCACAGCGTCGCTCGCGGATCAGGCTCTCGAGATCGCCGACGACGCGGCGGGCCTCGTCGGTCTCGTCCTGCGCCTGCACCACGGCCGGCGGCATGCCGGAGGGGGCGGTCGAGACGAGCGTCTTGCCGTGCCGGCGCGAGTTCCGCTCGATGAGCAGGTTGGCCGCCTGGATGATCTCCGGGGTGGAGCGGTAGTTCTCCTCGAGCTTGACCACCTTGGCGCCCGGCCAGCGGCGGGCGAAGTCGAGGATGTGGGAGATCTCTGCGCCCCGCCAGGCGTAGATCGACTGGTCGTCGTCGCCCACCACGCAGATGCTCCTGTGGTCGCGGGCGAGCGCCGCCAGGATCCGCTCCTGGATCCCGCTCGTGTCCTGGTATTCGTCGACGAGGAGGTGGTCGAACCGCTCGGCCTCGGCCCGGCGGACCTCCTCGTGGTCGGAGAAGAGCTCGTCCACGACCAGCAGCAGGTCGTCGAAGTCCACGGCGCCGGCGGTCCGCAGGGACTGCTGATACCGGCGATAGCCGGAGGCGGCCAGATCCCAGGAGTCGTCGGCGCCGACGGCGAGCGACGCCACCGCCTCGTCCGGCCGGACGCCGGCACTTTTCCAGCGGCTGATCC
>JBJTAA010000233.1:0-2477 GCA_046090525.1 Planctomycetota bacterium | reverse complement strand
ACACGCCCGACCGCTGGGTGACCGTCGAGCTGTATCCCTACCGCGACCGGCCCGATGACGCGGCCCGGGCGGCCCGCGCCCACCTGCTCGCGGTGGCGCGAGACGCCGGCCTGGAGCTCGTCTGATGCTCGCCTGGCTGCGGCTGCTGCGGATTCCGAACCTCGCCACGGCCGCGGCCGATCCCCTGGCCGGCTACCTCGTGGTCTCGCAGGCCCGCGCACTCGACTGGCCGCCGCCGGCGTGCTGGCTGGCCGTGGGCGCGGTGGTCGCCCTGTATGCCGCCGGCATGGTGCTCAACGACGTCTGCGATGCCGAGCTCGACCGGCGCGAGCGGCCGGAGCGGCCGCTGCCGAGTGGTGCGATCACGGTCTCGACGGCGGCCGCGGTCGGGTGGGCGCTCCTCGCGGTCGGCGCGGCGCTCTCCGGAGCCGCCGCCTGGCTCGTCTCGTCCCCATGGCCGGCGATCGTGGGCGTCGGTCTCGCCGCCGCCATCTGGCTCTACGATCGGCACGCCAAGGCAACGCCGGCCGGGCCGCTCGTCATGGGCGGCTGCCGGGCGGCGGCCTGGCTCCTGGGCATGACGGCCGCGGCGGGCCCGACGACGCCGGCCGAGTGGATGATCCCGGCCGGCATGGGCCTCTACGTGGCCGGCATCACGCTCTACGCCCGCGACGAGGCGGGTCGCAGCCGCCAGGCGACGCTGGCCGCCGCCACGGTCGTGATGCTCGCGGGCCTCGCCGTCGCGGCGGGCTTCGTGTGGCTACCGGAGCGGGGGCCGATCGAACTCACCGCCGGAACACGCATGCCGGTCGCCAGCTGGCTCTTGCTCTGGACGCTGATCGGCACCTCGATCCTCTACCGGGCCGCGCTGGGAGCGGCCGATCCCGCGGTGGGGCGCGTGCGGTTCGCGATCGGCAACGCGATCATGTCGATCATCACGCTCGACGCCGTGCTCGTGCTGGCCGCCTGCGGCGAGCGGTGGGCGATCGTGGTGCTCTGCCTGTTGGCCTGGTTCCTGTTCTGGAAGCGGCTCGTTCCGCCCACCTGAACCCGACCCTGTCGGACGGCCGCCACCATGCGCCTCGGCTTCAGCACCAACGGCATCGGCGACGTTGCTCCGCTCGACGCGGTGCCCCTGCTCGCCGAACTCGGCTACACGTCGCTGGCGATCACGCCCGACCGCCACGTGCTGGATCCCTTTTCCCCGGGGCTCGCCGCGGAGTTGGCCGCCTGGCGGCGGACGCTCGCGGACCACGGCATGGCCTGCGTGGTCGAGACCGGCGCCCGCCACCTGCTCGATCCGCGCATCAAGCACGAGCCCACGCTCGTGTCGGCGGAGCAGTCGGCCCGCGATCGCCGCATCGACTTCACCCGCCGGGCGATCGACGTGGCGATCGAACTGGGGGCCGGGTGCGTGTCGCTCTGGAGCGGCGTGGCCCGCGACGCCGCCGATGCCGAGACGCTCTGGGGCCGGCTCGTCGCGGGGCTTGGGGCCATCCTCGACCATGCCGCCGCCCGCGGCGTCTCTCTCGGCTTCGAGCCCGAGCCGGGCATGGTCATCGACACGACGTCCCGCTGCCACGAACTGCTCGACCGGCTCGGCCATCCCGCCGGGCTCGGCATCACGATCGACACGGGCCATCTCGAGTGCCTGGGTGAGCGGCCCGCCGCCCGGGCGATCGCCGCCTGGGCCGGCCGGATCGTCAACGTGCACGTCGACGACATGCTCGCCTGCCGCCACGAGCACCTGCCCCTGGGCACGGGCGACGTCGACTTCGGTCCGCTCCTGGCGGCGCTCGGTGCCGCCGGCTATGCGGGCGGCCTGCACGTGGAACTCCCCCGGCAGTCGCACCGCTGGCTCGAGACCGCCCGCGAGTCGGCGCGGTTTCTTGGCCCGCTGATCGCGAGCTCCGGGAGCCCGGTCACGCCGTGACCGGATCACGTCGCACGTCGGCAACGCCTTGGGTGACGCCGGCTCGGGGCAAGCCCATGCCATCTCGCCGGACGCTCGGGGGGCCTTCTGCACGCAAGCTCGGGGCGAGCCCATGCCCGCTGCCCGGACGGTTCCTTGATCGTTCGAAACCGGCCGCATTGGTTCGCCGGTCGGGGACATGCTCGGAACCTTCGGACTTTGCGAGTACTTACCCGATGGGTGTAGCCACGTGCGTGCTGCGCAAAGCTCCTCGGTTCCTGCGCGTGCCCCCGACCGGCTCCTCAGCATCCCAGGAGTGCGCTTCGATGGACTGCGAGGGACTGCCGGTGCCCCGGAGCCGGCGTTGCTGGCAAGCGCAGGCAGGATGCCGAAGCGCAGCCAGCACCGAGCGAGCGGAGGCCATGGATGGCCGAAGCGAGCGTCCGGGCGACGGGGCACCGGCAGTCCCTCGCAGTCCTGCAATGCGCTCGGGGGAAGGCGGATTGCCGCTGCGCGTACGACCACAGCCGCCCTGGCAGCCGTAGACGTAGCCGCGGGCATCTTG
>JBJTAA010000232.1:0-5738 GCA_046090525.1 Planctomycetota bacterium | reverse complement strand
GTGCCGCAGATCCTCGTGCAGACGAGGAACGACCTGGCCGGCGTCGATCCGGAGACCGGCACCGTCCTCTGGAAGACGGGCGTCGAGGCCTTCCGGGGCATGAACATCGTCACGCCGACCGTGCACGACGGGAAGGTGTTCACGACGAGCTACGGTGGCGGCTCGTTTTTGTTCGCGGTCGACCCGGCTCAGGGCGAGAAGCCGGTCGAGCAGCTGTGGCGGAACAAGGTGCAGGGCTACATGTCGAGCCCGATCGTGATCGGTGGCCACGCCTACGTGCACCTCCGCAACCAGCGCTTCGCCTGCCTGGATCTCGCCACCGGCAAGGAGGCCTGGATCACCAAGCCCTTCGGGAAGTACTGGAGCCTGGTGGCCAACGGCGACCGGATCCTGGCCCTCGACGAGACGGGCGACCTGCGGCTGATCCGGGCCACGCCCGCGGCCTTCGAGCTCGTGGGCGAGGCGAAGGTGGCCGAGGAGGAGAGCTGGGCCCACCTGGCCGTCGAAGGGCGGGAGCTTTTCGTCCGCGATCTCGAGGGCCTCACGGCCTACGAGTGGAAGTGAGCCGCGGCCGCGTCTTCGGCGGGCAGGATGCCCGCCGCTACGGAAGCGGCATCACCCGCCAGGCCACCTTGGCCAGCTCGATCACCGTCACCGGCACGAGCGCCAGGCCCAGCACCAACAGCCAGTCGCCGCGCAGCTGCGAGCCCACCTGGAAGACGTCCTGCGCGTAGGGGAGCGTGACGACGGCCACCTGCAGGAGCGCGGAGATCGTGATCGCGCCGAGCAGCCATGGGTTCGCGAAGAAGCCGAGCTGCACGGCGGTGGCCCGGTCGCTGCGGCAGCCGATCGCGAACAAGAGCTGGCTGAAAGCCGCCACGCAGAAGGTCAGCGTCCGCGCATGGGGCAGCCGCTCGGGATCGCCCTGCCAGGCCCACCAGAAGGCGCCGAGCGACACCGCCGCCACGAGCACGCCGTGGGCCAGGATCACCGCTCCACGGGCCAGCGTGATCACGCTCTCGCGGGGCGGCCGCGGCGGGCGGTTCATGATGTCGGCCTCCGGGGGCTCGAGGCCGAGCGCCAGGGCCGGCAGTCCGTCGGTGACCAGGTTCAGCCAGAGGATCTGGATCGCCGCCAGGGGCGCGGGCCACCCCGCGAGGGCCGCCACGAACATCACGAGCACCTCGCCGGCGTTGCACGAGAGCAGGTAGTGGATGAACTTCTGGATGTTGTCGTAGATGCCGCGGCCCTCCTCGACCGCCGCCACGATCGAGGCGAAGTTGTCGTCGGTGAGCACCATGTCGGAGGCCTCCTTCGTGACGTCGGTGCCCGTGATGCCCATCGCGATCCCGATGTCGGCCGCCTTCACCGCCGGCGCGTCGTTGACGCCGTCGCAGGTCATCGCCACCACCGCCCCCGACGTCTCGAGCGCCTCGACCACGCGGAGCTTGTGCTCGGCCGACACGCGGGCGTAGACGGCCACCGTCGGCGCCGCCGCCACGAGGGCCGCTTCATCGAGCCGGTCGAGCTCGGCGCCGGTCAGCGCCCGGCCCGGTCCGTCGACCAGCCCGAGCTCCCGCGCGATCGCCAGCGCCGTGGCGGGATGGTCGCCCGTGATCATCACCGGCCGGATGCCGGCCGTGCGGCACTGCTCGACCGCCCGCTTCGCCTCCTCCCGCGGCGGGTCGATCATGCCCATGAGCCCCACGTGCACGAGCCCCCGCTCCGCCGACGCATGATCCTGCTCGACCGACTCCCCGGCCCCGAGCGGCCGGCAGGCGAGCGACAGAACCCGCAGCGCCCGGTCGGCGAGCCCCTCGGCCGCGGCCAGGATTTCCCGACGCCGCGCCTCCGAGAGCGGCACGTCCGCGCCGGCGACCCGCTCCGCCACGCAGCAGGGCAGCACGGCTTCGGTGGCCCCCTTGGTCTCGAGCACGCGGCGGCCGTCGGCGAGCCGCACGACCACGCTCATCCGCTTGCGGTCGGAATCGAAGGGGATCTCGAACACGACCGGTTCCGCCGGCTCGTCCCGCGACACGCCTCCCTTGAGCGCCGCCACGACGAGCGCGCCCTCCGTGGGATCCCCCACCACCTGCCAGCCCGCCCCGTCGGCCCCGGGCCGCACCTCGGCGTTGTTGCAGCGGGCCGCGATCTCGAGCAGCCGCTCGAGGTCGGGCTCGTCGGCCACGCGGGCAGGCTCGCTGGCGGCCGATCCCGCCCAGTGAAACTCCCCCTGCGGCGCGTAGCCTGCGCCCGTGACGTGCCAGTGGCCGCCGGCCGTGATCACCTCGCGGACGGTCATCTCGTTGCGGGTGAGCGTGCCGGTCTTGTCGGAGCAGATCACGGTCACGCTGCCGAGCGTCTCCACGCTCGGCAGCCGGCGGACGAGCGCGTTCCTGGCCACCATCCGCTGCAGGCCGATCGCCAGTACGACCGTGACCACCGCCGGCAGCCCCTCGGGCACGGCGGCGACCGCCAGGCTCACGGCCCGCAGCAGCAACTCGCCCAGCCGGCCGGCGGCCACCATCGGGCCGAAGCCGCCTTCCCGCCAGACCTCCAGGCCGAAGATGAAGCCCACCACGCCCAGGCAGACGACGATCAGCACGCGGCCGAGCTCCCCGAGCCGCCGCTGGAGCGGGGTGGTCTCGGGGGGCGCGGCCTCGAGCAGACTGGCGATCCGGCCGAGCTCGGTCTGCATGCCCGTCGCCACCACGATTGCCGCCGCGTGGCCGGTGGCCACCACCGTGCCGGCATGCACCATGGTGCGGCGGTCGCCGAGGGCGGCCCCGGCGGCCACCGTGGCGGCGGCATCCTTTTCCACCGGCACGCTCTCGCCGGTGAGCGCCGACTCCTGCGCGGAGAGGGAGAACGACTCCACGAGCCGGGCGTCGGCCGGCACCGCATCGCCCGCCTCGAGCTCGAGCCGGTCGCCAGGCACGACCTCCCGGGCGGGAATCGGCCGGGCCGCGCCGTCGCGGATCACCTTCGCCACGGGCGCCGTCATCCGCTGGAGCGCCGCGAGCGCCCGCTGGGCCCGCTCCTCCTGGAGGAAGCCGATGGTCGCGTTCACGAGCACGATCGCCACGATCGCCGCCGTGTCGGCCCAGTCGCCCATCGCCCCGGCGATCACCGCGGCCACGAGCAGGATCCAGATCACGAGTTCCCGGAACTGCCGCAGGAGCTTCCACCACCAGGCCTCTGGGGGCCGCTCCCGCAGCACGTTGTCGCCATGCTCGGCCCGCCGCCGCTGGGCCTCCGCCGTGGTCAGGCCCCCCGCAGGGTCGGTGGCGAGCCGCGCCGCCACGTCGGCCTGGTCGAGCGCATGCCAGACGACGGCCGGGGCGGGCCCGCTCATCGCGGTGACCGGTTCGGGCAGGGAGTCGCTCATGAGAGTCGGTAGACCATGGCCAGGGCTCCGATCACCACGAGGAGCACGAGCGCAGCGTCGGGCTCGAGCACCGGAATGCGCCGATCCTCATGGTAGAGCTGACCGAGGACGGCGATCGCCGTGGCCACGATCACCGCCAGGGCGGTCACGGCGTGGGCCGGTGACACGGCGGCGAACAGCGGCCCCTCGTGGAAGGCATCGAGCGGCACGAACAGCACCATGTTGAAGGCGTTGCTGCCGAAGGTGTTGCCGATCGCAAGATCGAACGCTCCCATGCGGACGGCGGCAACCGAGGCGACGAGCTCGGGCAGCGAGGTGGTCAGGGCGACGAGTGTCGTACCCACGAACGTGCGGCCGAGCCCCGACCGCTCGGCCAGGGAGTCGGCCACGTGGGCCAGCCGCGGCCCGGCTACGACGAGCACGGCGGCCGCCGCCACGAACGCGATCGCGGGCCCCGTCAGGGCCCAGCCGCCGGCCGGAGGCACAGGACGTTCCCCGACGGCTTCCGCCGCCGCCCGCGCCGAGATCCGCTGGTCGAGGAACAGCATCCTCGCGCCCAGGAGCCAGGCGACGAGGATCGCCCAGGACCAGCCGCCGATGCCGAGCCCGGCGAGCGGCGGCAGGCGGCCGGCCGTGAGCAAGGCCAGGCCCACGATGCCCGTCAGGGCGATCGAGAGCGTGGCGGAGAGGGCGTGCGACGCGGCCTCCCGGGAGAGCATCCGGCGGCCCGACCGCTGGGCGAGATCGACGCCCGCGAGGATCAGCAGGTTCATCAGGCTCGAACCAAGCAGGTCGCCGACGGCGAGATCGGGCATGCCCCCGCGGACGGCCGCCACGTCGACCGAAAGTTCCGGCAGGCTCGTCGCCGCCGCCAGCAGCACGCTGCCCACGAGCAGCCGGCCGAGCCCCGTCGCCTCGGCGATCCGGTCGGCGGACCGGGCCAGGAGCGTGCCCGCGACCGCCACGACCGCCGCCAGCCCGACGAAGGAGGCGACCAGCGGCAGCATGGCGGCGCTCCTCACCCGAGCCGGCGGCGGAGCTCGATCAGCGAATCGGCACCGTCGCGGACGCCGCGGTGGCTCATCGGCTTCGCGAGGATCATGCCGGCGATGAACCCGGCCACGTGGGCCGAGTAGGCCACGCCGCCCCCCGCCCCGCTGCCCGCGTCGAAGAAGCCGCTCACCACCTGGAACAGGAACCAGATGCCCACCGCCACGTAGCCCGGCACGTCGATCATCATCCGCAGCGCGATCACGCTCACGCGGCGATTGGGATGGAGCACGAGGTAGCCGCCGAGCACGCCGGAGATGGCGCCGCTGGCGCCCAGGCAGGGCGTGAGCGCCGCCTCGCCGGTGGCGTTGAGCGCGACGAAGGCGAGCGAGGCCAGCACCCCGCAGGCGAGGTAGAAGGCCAGGTAGGTGGCGTGGCCCATGTCGTCCTCGATGTTGTCGCCGAAGATCCAGAGGAACCACATGTTGCCGAGCAGGTGCATCACGCTGCCATGCATGAAGATGGCCGTCAGGAGGGTGAGCCAGACGGGCACGGGCGTCTCCCGCAGCCCCGGCACGGGCATCTCCACCATCCCCTGGGGCGTGGGGATCGACCGCACCTCGTCGGGCGTGACCACGTCGCGGCCCGAGATGATCTCGGCGGGCACCTGGACGTAGGCCATCGTGAAGTTTTCGTTGATCCCCTCCGGCCGGAAGCCCTGCTGGAGGACGGCGAACACGAACACGTTGGCGACGATCAGGGCGATCGTCACGAACGGAAAGATGCCGCGATCCGAGTTGTCGTCGCCGATCGGAAAAACCATTTGTCCATCCTGGCCAAGGGGGAAACCTGCGGCGGGCCTGCCGGTCGTGACGGCAAGAATAGCGGCGGTGCTCGCCGTGGGCGAACCGGCGGCGGAGATCCGACCTCACTGCGGGTGCGTTGCCCGGCGGCAGCGGGCCTCCTAGACTGCAGGCGGTACGCGGGCGATGCCGGAATCTCTCCCGCGGCGCCTCCCTCCGCCGGCTTGCGAAGCGGCCCTCGAGGCCTGCTCCGCAGGGCACGACCGGCGACAGATGCAGGGCCGCAGCCATGATGTTTCCGTTCCGGCACGGTGATCGGCGCGAGCGGACTCGCCCGCAGCGGTGGGCCAATCCTGTTCGGCACGGTTGTTGCGGGCCAGTGGAGTCGGCGTTTTGCGTGGGCCGGGGTTGCCCATGCCCTCTCGCCGGACGTTCACTTCGGCCCTCCAGGCCTCCTTTCACTGCGGGTCCGCTGCGCTCCGGCATCCATGCCTGCGCTTGCTCCCACAGCCCGCTCTATGGCACGGGCAACCCCTCCCGCCCCAGCGGTGCACAAA
>JBJTAA010000231.1:0-4384 GCA_046090525.1 Planctomycetota bacterium | reverse complement strand
GATCGGTTCCTTCGGCGGACAGCGCCCGTTCGAGCCTCGTCACACAGCGCGAAGCGGCCGCGGCGTCGCCCGCCTCGGCGGCCCGCCGGGCGAGGATGCCGAGCGCCAGGCCGTAGAACCCGCGCCGCCGCTGGTCGATCGCAGGTTCTTCGAGCCAGGCAGCGAGTTTTCCCGCATCGAGCGATCCTGCCGCCGCCACGACCGCCTCGAAGGGTGCGACCCCAAACTCGTTGAAGGCGTCCTCGGCGAGGGCAGGGTTGCGATGCTCGAGCCAACGGGCGAACCATTCCAGGCGATTGGCAGTCTCCGCCTCGGTCGCTGGGGCTGCGGCGACGTAGCCGAGGAGGGTCTCGTCGGCGGCCACGGCCTCGAACCGGCCGGCGGTGTCCCCGAGGAGGAGTGCCGTGCCGTTGATCGGCCCCGGAACGCGGGCGGTGACGACCTCATCCGGGGCTACCGCTTCGCCGCGGATCACGCCCCGCACGACGAACGGCTGCCGGACGAGCCCCGCGTCGTCGCGAGCCGTGCCGGCGGCCTCCCCCACGGCCACGACGGCCGCGGCATCCCGCCGCGCCGCGAGCGGCCGCCCCACCACGTCGCAGAACGGGCAGGCGCCCGCCCCGGTTGCGAGCAGGCTGATCATCAAGCCTGCCAAGCCTGCGAGGGGGGGCAGATGGTGGTTTTGGCTTGCCTGGTTCATGAGGGCAGCGTGAGCGGCGGTCCAAGAGCCCAAAACCACGGCCGGGCCGCGGTCATCCGCGGATCGGCCGGTCGTTGAGCATAAAGAATCGCACCCCGGGCAACGGGCGTGGAACTGCGGTAGGCTGCGTGTCCGACGGGCACGCCGGCACACGGCCGCCGGGGGACGCAAACGGTCACGACATGGACGCCTGCGCTGACATCCGCGAGCTGCTCGAGGGGGCACGCCGCGGCACTCCTGACGCCGTCGGCCGCATCTTCGAGGCGGCCCGCGGCCACCTCCTCGATCTCGCCGACCGCGAGCTGCCGCACGACTTGCGGGCGAAGCTCGGTCCCTCGGACGTGGTCCAGGAGACGGCCGTCGAGATGCAGCGCGACTTCGGGCGGTTCACCGGCACGACCGTCGAAGAGTTGTTCGCCTGGCTCCGCGAGATTCTCAAGCACAACGTCGTCGATGCGGTCCGCCGCTATCGCGACACCCGCAAACGGGAGGTCGGGCGGGAGGTGCGGATCAGTTTGTCTCCCAGCCGAGATGATCAGGGCTTTGCCGCAGTCGGCCGGCTACCCGAGGGCTCTGCCATCCGGCGCGAGGAGGCGGCGCTGATCAACGGAGTTCTTGCGCGGCTGCCCGCCGATTACCGCCGGGTGCTCGAACTCCGCTATTGGCACGGCCTGTCGTTCGTGGCGATGGCGCCGCGGCTCGGTCGGTCGCCCGATGCGGTGCGGAAGCTCTGGTACCGGGCGATCGAGCGGCTCCACGGGGAGCTTGGCGGCGCCGAGTTGGGCCGATTCGTGGCCACATCGGACGAGAGGTGACTCGGAGATCGAGCCCATGGTCGGGTCCCGGACGGAGCGGGATGACGAGGGGCCGGACGCGGAAGCGGCCGTGAGCCGGGCGGCCGCCCTCGACGATTTGCTCGGCGGCTTCAAAGGCGATGCGGCCCCGATCGCCGGCGTCGCTCCCGGGGCCGCGGACGAGGTGGCCGGCCTCCTCGACACCATGCTGCTCCTGCGGCAGGCGGCGGCGGCGGACGGGGTGATTCCGCTGGTGGACCGGGGACCTGCGCCCAGCACCATCGGTCGCCACGCGATCGTCGGCTTGGCCGGCGAGGGGGGGTTTGCGACGGTCTGGGAGGGCTTCGACACGCAACTGCGGCGGCCCGTGGCCGTGAAGGTGCGGCGGCCGGAGCTTGTGCTCTCGGAATCGGCCCGGCGCCGTTTCGTCCGGGAGGCCGAGATCGCCGCCCGGCTCGTGCATCCCCAGATCGTCACGATCTTCGAGGTCGGCGAGGATGGCGGCCGGGAGTTCATCGCGGCGGAGTTCTGCTCCGGTGGCAGCCTCGCCGTCTGGCTGGAGCGGAACCCCGTGCCACTCCCGCCCAGGAGCGCGGCCCGGTTGGTCAAGGCCTTGGCCGGCGGCGTCGCGCACGCCCATGCCGCGGGGGTGATTCACCGTGACATCAAGCCGGCCAACGTGCTGCTGGTTCCGGCGGGAGCCGGCACGGAGCCGGTGCTGCCGCCCGCGCCCGGGGCATCTCGTTCGGAAGTCGGCTTGTCCGTCAAGCTCGGTGACTTCGGGCTGGGCAAGCTTCAGGAGGAAGAAGATCTCGTCGATCAACTCACGCAGTTGACCCGGGGGGGCATGACCATCGGCACGCCGGCGTGGATGGCACCGGAGCAGGTCGATCGCTCCTTCGGGCCGGTCGGCCCCGCGACCGACGTGCATGCACTGGGGCTGCTGCTCTACCGCCTGCTCACCGGCCGGGCCCTCCGGGAAGCCCGCACCGACGCCGAGACCTACCGGCAGGTGCTGCTCGACGAGCCGCTCGAAGTGGACCGTGTCGTTGCCGGTGTGCCGCGTGACCTCGCGGCCGTCGTCGGCAAGTGCCTCGCCAAGCATCCCCGCGACCGCTACGCGACCGCAGACGAACTGGCCGCCGATCTCGACCGTTGGCTCGACGGCCGGCCGACGGTGGCCCGCCCGCTCTCCCCGGTCGGCCGGGCCATCCGCTGGGTCTCGCGGCGGCCGGTCGTCGTGGGTCTGGCCGCCGCTGCCATCGCGGCGGGCCTGGTGGCGGGCTGGACGGGCTTTGAACGCATCCGTGAGGCGGGGCGGACCGCCGCCCGCGAGAACGACCTGCAGCGTCAGCGGGCGGTGGCCGAGCTGCGCCGGGGATTCGAGGCCTTGAGGGCGGGAAACGTCGCCGAGGCGAGAAGCCAAATCGAGGCGACCAGGTCGGTGGATCCGGGGCTCGCCGACTCCCTGGCCGGCCGCTGGCTCGAGCGGCGTATGCGCGGTGAGCGGAGCATCCTGCTGGACGCGGCGGCGCTCCACGAGAGCGTGGCCGGGTCCGGCGCGACGCGGCCTCGCGACCTCTACGCCATTGCGCTGGCCACCGATGGGGCCACCGCCGCCGTCGCCGGAGCCGACGGCAGCGTGCACCTGCTGCGAAGCCTTGCGGACACGCCGCAGATCACGTCCGTCCGGGCGCACGACGAGGTCAACGCCGTCGCCTTCTCGCCGGAGGGGAACCTGCTCGCCACGGCCGGCCAGGATGGCCGGCTCCGCTGGTGGCAGGTGAGCGACGCGGGCCTGGAGTCCGTCGGTGAGGCTGCGCTCGGCACCGGCCCGCTCTACGCCGTCGCGTTTTCCCCCGATGGCCGCGCGCTCGCGACCGGGGGCGAGGACCGCGTCGTGCGGCTCGTGCGACTCGACGCGCCGGCGGAACCCGCGGAACTCTTCCGGTTCGAGGCTCCCCCGGGCAAATCGCCCGAGGTCGAGTCGGCGCTGTTCGTCGACGAGAACCGGCTCGCCGTCGCGTGCGGCGACCAGATCGTGCTGCTGGATACGGCGACCGGCAGGGTCCTCCGCGAGTTCGAGCGAGCCTTCACGAGCAATCGGAATGCCGTTCTCGGTGGGCTCGTCCTGGCTGCCGACGGGCAGCGGCTCGCCGCCTGCGGCACCGACAAGACGGCGCATGTCTGGGATCTCGGCACGGGGCGGATCGCATGCACGCTGCCCGACCATCCTGCCTGGGTGCAGGGCTGCGCCTTTTCCGCCGATGGCTCCCGATTGGCGACAGCCTGCCGGGATGGCGGCACGCGGGTGTTCGACCTCGCCAGCGGTCGCCTCCTGAATCATCTGCTCGGCCATGTGGGTCGCGTCTGGTCGGTCGTGTGGGGGCCGGCGGGCGCGCTCGTCACCGCCGGCGCCGACGGGACCGTTCGCCGCTGGGACCCCGGCGTCGGCTTCGACGATGCACCGCTGCGGACCATCTCGCCGGCGGCGCCCGAGCTGCTGAGGGTCGTCGCGGGGCCGGAGCGCGTTGCAGCGCGTGGCCCCGGGGGCGGTTCGTCCCTCGATGCGTCGGTCTTCGCCGTCGACCGCGGTGGCTGCCTGTGGCAGGTCGCCATCGATCGTGGCGAGGCGCGACCACTCGCCGGCGGGCAGGCGACTTCTGTCTGGCAGTGTGCCTATGACGCCGGTCGGCAGCGCCTGGTCACCTGCCCGCTCAAGCAGGGACGACCGCTGATCCGTTCGTTCGGCGACTCGCCCGCCCGCGAACAGCCCCTGGAGTTGCCGGCGGGTGTCGATCCGGCGGAAGCGCTCGCCTGCTGGTCACCGGGGGGCGAACTCGTGCTCCGCGCGCACGACGGTGCGCTCCTCTGGTGGCCGGCCGACCTC
>JBJTAA010000230.1:0-5464 GCA_046090525.1 Planctomycetota bacterium | reverse complement strand
CCACCTGATGCTCGTCGACGTCACGCCGCTTTCGATCGGCGGCAAGCTCGCCGAGGAGACGCTCGACCGCTGCGGGATCACCTGCAACAAGAACATGATTCCCTATGACGAGCGGAAGCCGGTCGATCCCTCGGGCATACCTGGGCACGCCCGCGCTCACGACCCGCGGCATGGGGACGGACGAGATGAAGCGGATCGCCGCGTGGATCCTGCGGGCGCTCAAGAGCCCCGACGACCAGGGCGTGCTCGACGCGATCCGCGGCGAGGTGGCGGAGCTGGCCGAGCAGTTCCCCGTGCCGGCGGCGCGGCTCGAGCAGGCGGTGGCGGGCTGAGAACAGTGGCGGCGGGATTTCATCCCGCCGAGACGGGCTTAGGCTTCGCTGGGTTGCCGACCGCCGGGTGGGGCGGCGAGCGGAATCCGCGGGTCACAGACCCGCGGCCACTTTTGTCGTGGACCGCGAGGTTCCTTGCACGGCCACTTGCGTATGGTCCTGCTGGGCCACTTGCTCGGGGTCTTGCGCGACCACTTTCTTTTGGTGGCGCACGACCACGTTCGTAGGATGTGGGCCATGAAGCCCACCACATCAGCCGCCCGCCCCACCACCATCCGCCTCGGGCTCGTGCAGTCGGCCTGCACGGGCGATCGGGAGGCCAACGTCGAGCAGGCGCTCGTCGGGATCGCCGAGGCCGCCCGGCTCGGGGCCACGGTGGTCTGCCTCCAGGAGCTCTTCGCCGGCGAGTATCCCTGCCAGGCGGAGGACCACGGGAAGTTCGCCGAGGCCGAGGCCGTGCCCGGACCGCTCACCGAGCGGCTCGCGGCGGCGGCGAAGCAGCACGGCGTGGTGCTCGTCGGGAGCGTGTTCGAGCGGCGGTCGCACGGGCTCTTCCACAACACCGCGGTGGTGTTCGACGCCGACGGTTCGACCGCGGGCGTCTACCGCAAGATGCACATCCCCGACGACCCGCACTACTACGAGAAGTTCTACTTCACGCCCGGCGACACGGGCTTCATGAGCGTGCCCACCAGCCGGCTGGCGGTCGGCCCGCTCGTCTGCTGGGACCAGTGGTATCCCGAAGCCGCCCGGCTCACGGCCCTGGCCGGGGCCGAGGTGCTCTTCTACCCCACCGCGATCGGCTGGCTCGACGGCGAGGAGTCGCTGCACGCCGAGCAGTATGAGTCGTGGGACACGATGCTCAGGAGCCACGCGATCGCCAACGGCGTGTTCGTGGCGGCGGTGAACCGCACCGGCCGCGAGGGGCCGCTGCGATTCTGGGGCGCGAGCGTGGTCTATGCGCCGAACGGCCAGCGGCTCGCGCTCGCTTCCCACGACAAGCCCGAGGTGCTCGTCTGCGACTGCGACCTCGGCCGGATCGAGTGGTCGCGCACCCGCTGGCCCTTCTTCCGCGACCGGCGGATCGACGCGTACGCCGGCCTGCTGGCCCGCTGGGGCAGGTAGCCGCGGCGAGGCCGCTTTCGGCGGGATATAATCGCGGCGCCACTCATGCCCCATGCCGCGCCGCCAGCGACTTCGCCGCTTTCCGCCTACCGGCTGCCGGCCGAGTGGGAGCCGCATGCCGCCACCTGGCTCGCCTGGCCGCACCGGCGGCGGACCTGGCTCGGGCCGTTCGAGCCGATTCCCGGCGTCTACGAGCGGCTGGCCCGGCTGATCGCCGCGCACGAGCCGGTGCGGATCATCGGTTCGGAGTCGCTCCTGGCCGAGCCTCGCGAGCGGCTCGCGGGCGTGGCCAACGTCGAGTTCGTGCCGATTCCCACCAACGACTCGTGGGTGCGCGACACGGGGCCGGTGTTTCTGCTGAAGCGCGCGGGGGCCGATGCCGACCTCGCGCCGCGGGCCGCCGTCGCCTGGAACTGGAATGCCTGGGGCGGCAAGTATCCCCCCTGGGACGACGACGCCCGCGTGAGCCGGTCGATCGCGACGCATCTCGGCCTCGACCCCCTGCTGCCCGGCATCGTGCTCGAGGGGGGCGCCATCGAGACCGACGGCGTGGGCACGATCCTCGCCAACGAGCGGTGCGTCGTGGACGAGCGCCGCAATCCCGGCCTCGACCGCGGCCGGATGGCCGCCGCCCTCCGCGAGTGGCTCGCCGCGGACGAGGTGCTCTGGGTGGGTGGCGACCTCGTGGGTGACGACACCGACGGTCACATCGACCAGCTCGCCCGATTCGTCGCCCCGGGCCGCGTGCTCGCCGCCCGGCAGCCCGACCGCGGCGATCCCAACCACGCCCCGCTCGCCGCCAACCTCGAGCGGCTCGCCACGCTCCGCGATGCGGCCGGCCGGCGGCTGGAGGTGATCCCGGTGGACATTCCGGCCCGGTTCGCCTTCGAGGGGACGCAGCTGCCGGCCAGTCACCTCAACTTTTACATCGCCAACGGCGTGGTAGCCGTGCCCGTCTTCGGCTCGCCGACCGACGAGCCGGCGCTGCGGCTTTTGGAGCAGTGCTTTCCGGGCCGGCGGGTGGAGCCGGTCGAGTGCCACGAGCTCGTCCGCGGCCGCGGCGCCCTCCACTGCATCACGCGGGACGAGCCGGCGGGGGGCCGTGGGGCTGGCTGATCCTGGCGTCGGGGCGTCGGCTCCGGCAGGTTGGAAACCTGGCCCCACGGTGAGTGAGCCGGCGGGGGCCGTGGGGCAGACTTGGAGTCTGCCTGGCCCGGGATGGCCCCCGGTTTTCCCGGCTGATTCCGGGGTTGCCTCGGCAGCCCCGTTTCGCCACCATCCCGCCCCCGGCACGTCGCCGCGGAGGCGGAGCTCCAGCCATGGAACAGTTCTCCACCATCGTCAAGGGCCTGACCTCGGTCGCGGCCCGGCTGCTCCTCGCCTTCATCTTTCTGGCCAGCGCCATCGGCAACGGCATCCCGCAGTTCCAGCAGACCGTCCAGTACATGGCCTCCGAGGGTGTGCCGAACCCGCGGTTCGCCCTGTTCGGCGCGATCGGCCTGCTCCTGATCGGCGGGCTCTCCGTGGTGGCCGGCTCCTGGACGCGGATCGGCGCCGGCTTCCTGCTCGTCTACCTCGTCGCGGCCACCTACTACTTCCACGACTTCTGGCAGTTCGCCGACCCCGGCCAGCGGCAGCTGCAGACGATCCAGTTCATGAAGAACCTCGCGATCGGCGGAGGCCTGCTCGCCCTGATGGCCTTCGGCGGGGGGCCGTGGAGCGTCGATGGGTGGATCGCGCTCAAGGAGCAGGAGGCCGCGACCAACCCGCCCGCCAAGAGCCGCGCTCCGGCCAAGATGCAGCAGGCCGCCTGAGCGTCAGCGACGCGGCCCCTTCACCCCCAGGGCCGCGAACAGGCTCGTCCTGGCCTGGGGCCGCGGCTCCGCGTCGGCGAAGCCGAGCAACCTGACCGCCGCCGCCTCGGCCAGCATGCGCTGCTCCGGCAACTCGCCGAAGGAGAAGGCGACCTGGTAGAAGCCAGTCGAGCCGGCGCGGGCCGACCGGTCGAGCCGAGGGTTGTACCGCGAGTTGCCGTAGCCGGAGATGCCCACGTAGAAGACCGCCGTGGTGCGGGGCCGGATCGCGAGCCAACTGTCGAAGGATTCGCCGCTGTCGTCATTGGCCGCCACCTGCCGGCCACGGGCGTCGAAGACCCGCAGCACGCTGTCGAGCGTCGAACCCGACGGCAGGCTCTGGGCGTCGACGTCGATCACGAGCCGCTGACCGGCCTGCACGCGGACGCGATAGAGATCGACGTCGCGGCTGCCGAAGGGGCCGTCGCCGATGATGCCGGGGAGCCGCAGGCTGCCGGTCGTCTGCTCGATCGGCAGCGCCCGCGAGAGCACCTGCCCGACATCTCGGATCACGGGCGGCTCCGGAGCCGGCGGCTCGGGCTGGGGATCGGGTGTCGGCGGCGGAGGCTCCGGATCGCCCCCGCCCGGGTCGCCGGTGCCGGGATCGGGAGGCGTGGGCGGGGCGGGCAGGATCGCCGCCACGGCCGCGGCCGCGTTGAGGAGCCCGCCGGTCACCATCCTGCCGGCGAACGCCGCCACGGGGGTGGTGGTGGAGAGGATGGCCGAGCGGATCTCGCCCGCGGTGGCGCCCGGCCGGGCCGCCGCCAGAAGCCCCACCACGCCCGCCACGTGGGGCGCGGCCATCGAGGTGCCGCTGTAGCTGCCGTAGGCGTTGCCGGGCAGCGTCGAGAGGATGCTCGCCCCGGGGGCCGCCAGGTCGACACTCGTGGCGCCAAAGTTCGAGAAACTCGCCAGCCGGTTCGAGCGGTCGCTGGCCGCCACCGAGATCACGGCCGTGTCGGTGTAGTTCGACGGGTAGTGAGGCGTGGCGTCGTTGTCGCTGCCTTCGTTGCCCGCAGCGGCCACGAACAGGATGTTCTGCCGGCCCCCCGCGGCGATCGCGTCCCGCAGGGCGGTCGAGAATCCGCCGCCCCCCCAGCTGTTGTTGGTGGCCACCACGTTGACGCCGAAGTCGCGCTTCATGCGGGTGGCGTAGTTGACCGCCGCGATCGCGCCGCTCGTCGAGCCGCTGCCGGAGCCCGACAGGAACTTGAGCGACATGATCGACACCTGCCAGTTGACCCCGACCACGCCGCTGCCGTTGTCGCCGACGGCACCGATCGTGCCGGCCACGTGCGTGCCGTGGCCGTTGTCGTCCATCGGGTCGGCGTCGTTGTTGCGGAAGTCCCAGCCGAAGACGTCGTCCACGAAGCCGTTGCCGTCGTTGTCGAGGCCGTCGCCGGCGACCTCACCGGGATTCCGCCAGGCGTTGGCGGCGAGGTCGGGGTGCGTGGAGTCGACGCCGCTGTCGATCACGGCGATCACCACGCCACGGGAGCCGGTGGTGGTGCGCCAGGCCTCGGGCGCGTCGATGTCGGCATCGACGAGCCCGCCCGACTGGCCGGTGTTGTGCAGGCCCCAGAGCGAACCGAAGCTGGCATCCCGCGGAAAGACCCGTGGGGCGATCGCGAAGTCGGGCTCGACGTAGGCCACGGCCGGGTTGGCGGCCGCCCAACCCCGCACGTCGGCCACGCCGGCCCCCGGGGCGGTGATGGCGTAGAAGCCCTCGCCGAGCGCGGAAGCTGTCCAGCCGGCGACGAGGCCGAGGTCGCCGATGCCATTGGCCGTCGTTCGGGCGATCCAGGAGTCGGCCTGGACGTCGACGATTCGGCCGTCCCACTCGATCCGGCTGACCAGGCCGCCCGAGTCGGCCGAGAGCATCGCCCGCCGCTCGAGCGGCTCGCCACCGCGGGGCGGGCGGCGGAGGAGAGCCTGCCGCTGCAGGCGAGTCCGCTTGCGCCGATCACCGTGCCGGAACGAGAACATCATGGCTGCGGCCCTGCATCTGTCGCCGGTCGTGCCCTGCGGAGCAGGCCTCGAGGGCCGCTTCGCCAGCCGGCGGAGGGAGGCGCCGCGGGAGAGATTCCGGCATCGCCCGCGTACCGCCTGCAGTGTAGGAGGCCCGCTGCCGCCGGGCAACGCACCCGCAGTGAG
>JBJTAA010000229.1:0-5584 GCA_046090525.1 Planctomycetota bacterium | reverse complement strand
GCTCGAGCCCACGCCCGGCGCCTTGCTCGTCACGCCGCGCCTGCCGCAGGCACTGGAGTTCGCCGAAGTCACCGGCGTGGATTGGCGTGGAGCGAGGCTCCGGATCCGGGTGACGAAGACCACCGTGCAGATCGACGGAACACTGGCCGATGGCGCCGCTGTCTCCCGCCGGGTCGACATCGAGCCCGGCGAAACGGCCGCGATCACCGGTGCGGAGCCGATCCTCTCCAGGAGAGCGACGAAATGAATCGGGGGCGTGTGGAGTGGTCGCCGGCACCGCCGGGGTCAGACGCCCGGCAGCCGCTCTGAGGAGTCGCCGAAGCTGTTGAGTTCCACGCCACCCCAGTCCATGACGTGGAGAAACAGGCTGCACATCCGCCGGTTCGGAGCCCCGAGGCAGTCGAGCGTTCGGCCGCCGCGGAGCTTGCCCCCCGCCCCGCCGAGCAGGACGACCGGCAGCTGCGTCGCGTCATGGCTGCCGTGCAGCATGCTCGAGCAATGCATGATCGTGGTGTTGTCGAGCAGCGTGCGATCGCCTTCGTGGACCTCCGCCATCCGCTCGCAGAGGTAGGCGAGCTGCGACATGAAGAACTGGTTGACCGGGACGAGCGCCTCCGGTTCGGTGTGAGACATCTGGTGGTGCTGGTCGCCGGCACCGACGTGCGCGTGCGTGAGGATCGAGCCGTCGTTGCAATACTTGAGGGTCGCGATGCGGGTGGAGTCGGTGCGAAAGGCGAGCAGCACGATGTCGTTCATCAGCCGCCAATACTCGGGAATTTCGGCGGGGACGCCGTCGGCCGGCCGCGGGCGATCGGGCTCGGTCAGCGTCGGCTGCCAGCCGCCGGCGTCGCGCTCCTTGCCGGCCCGCTTGATGCGGCCCTCGATCTCATGGACGCTCCCCAGATACTCCTCGAACCGCTGCTGGTCCGAGACGGAGAGACGGCGTCGGAGCGATCGGGCGTCTTCGAGCACGGCGTCCACCACGCGGCTGTCGCCGCGCGTGCGATCGGTGCGGAAGAGTTGGTCAAACGCCAGTGCCGGCCGCGTCTCGGTCCAGGTCGGCGACACGGCCGAACTCCAGGAGATGTGCGAACTGTAGAGCATCGGGTGCCCGTCCTGGAGGCCGGGAATCGGATCCTCGCAGCCGAGCACCAGCGAGGGCAGCCGGGTGCGGTCGCCGATCCGCTGCGCCATCACCTGGTCGAAGCTGACACCCGTGCGCACCTCGGTCTTCGCCAGGGTCGCGCCGCTGAGCATGTTTCCCGTCTGCATGCTGTGGATGACGCCGTTGTTCGCCTGCTCGTGCCACAGGCCCCGGATGAAGAGCAGCCGGTTCCGCCAGGGCGCCAGCGGCGTCAGGCAGGGGCCGAGTTCCATGGCGTCCCCTTCGCCCTTCGCCCACCAGTGCTTCGAGTGGAAGCCCATCCCGGTGAAGGTCACGAGCGTGCGGGTCGGCGGCCCGGCGGCGGCACTCGTGGACGCCGCACCGGCGAACGGCAGCGATTCGAGCCACGGCAGGGCCATCGACACGCCGACACCGCGGAGCAGTGCGCGTCGCGAGCAAACGGGGTCGGATTTCATCGGCATGGTGGCGTTCTCTCCGGGGTCAGGAAGCCGAGTTGGCCGCGGTGGCCGGGGTGTCCGGCGGCGGTGAGGCCGCCGGACGGATGCAGCGAAACTGCTCGCTGCGGACGATGACGAGCAGGGCATCGGACCAGCGGCCGCCGGCCGTCATGGTCCTGGTCAGTTCATCGACGAGCGGGCGGTCCGACGGCAGGACCGCGCGGCCGAGCGCGTAGCCCGTCAGCTTGCGGGCGAGCGTCTGCAACAAGTCCTCGCGCCGGGGGCCTGCGACATACGCCCGCAGGCCGGCGATGTCGTCGACCACGGTGCCGTCGCGCAGGGTCGCCCGCGTGTCGCCGGGCTTCAGCGCGTCGACCGGCCGCAGCCGGCCGACGGCGTCGAACCGCTCGAGGGCCAGGCCGTAGGGATCGATGCGCTCGTGACAGCCGGCACAGCGAGGATCCTGCCGGTGACGCTCGGTGATCTCGCGCACGCTGAGCCCTGCGGGCACCGACTCGGGGAGCGGGGGCACGTCGGGCGGCGGTTTGGGCAGCCGTTCGCCGAGCACCTCGGCCAGCCAGGCCCCGCGCTTGATGGGGCTGGTGCGGGCGGCCGCCGAATACTTGGCGAGCCACGCCCCGAACCCGAGCAGCCCGCCGCGGCCATGGGCGGCCGCGTTCTCGACGCGACGCCACTCCGGGCCGCTCACGCCGGGGATGCCGTAGTGCCGGGCAAGGACGTCGTTGACGACCACCGCGTCGGCGTCGATCACGTCGGCGACGGGCCGGTCGTTCACGAGGAGATCCGCAAAGAACCGCACCGGTTCCTCGGCGACCGCGTCGCGCACCTCGGGCGTGAACTCGGGAAAGTCGTTCAGGCTCCGGCCGTGATTGGAGACGAAGTCGCGGACGCGGAGCCAGCGGGCGCCGAACTCCTCGGCCATGCCGCGCATCCGTTCGTCTCTCAACATGCGGCGCACCTGCTCCTCCATGACCGCCGGGTCGTGGAGCTGCGCCGCCTTGGCCCGCAGTTCGTCATCGGGGATCGAGTCCCAGAGCAGGAAGCTGAGCCGTGTCGCCAACTCGTCGCCCGACACCGGCTGCCACCGCGGTCCGGGGGCGGGCTGCTCGACCCGGTAGAGAAACCACGGCGAGGAGAGCACGCGGGCGAGCGCCGCCCGCAGCGCCGGATCGTGGGCGACGCCCTCGGCGCGGTCCGCCTGATACGCCGCGAGAATGGAGGCGCGTTCGTCGTCGCCGAGAGGTCGGCGCCAGGCCCGGGCCGCGAAGGCGAGCAGGGCCTCGAGGTGCAGTGGCTCCGCCGCGACCTGCGCGGCGAGAAGCGACTCCTGCTCCCGCGCGATGCGGCCGCCGAACAACTGCAGGTAGAAGAACATGATCCGTGCGCCGTCGTTCGGATTCCGGTAGTACCGCACGAACTCGTCGTATGCCAGACGGTTGCTGAGCGCATCCTCGCTCACGAACTGCAGTTCGCCCCACAGGCGTTCGAGTTCCGCCCGGCCCGCCTCATCGAGCAAGAGTCGGCGCAGAGGCTCGTCCTCGCGGTGAAACCTGAAGACGCTCGCCTGTGCGTCGCGCGGGATGATCGGCGCGAACAGCACCGCCGGCGGGAAAAGGGCACGAAACTCCTCCGCCGGCCGGGCCCGCTCGGCGGCGACGCGGGCGTGGACGATCTGAGCCACCCGCGGGTCGCCCGGGGTGGCCTTCGCTTCCGGCTCGGCATCGGTGCCGCCGCCGCCGGTGCTGGCGATGAGAAACGCCTGGACGGCCGCGGTTTCCGGGCTGCCCTCGTCGAGGCTCACGTCGGCGCGGAGGAATCGCGGCAGCGTCAGCGTCTGCTGGAGCGGCGGGGGCAGGTTCCGCAAGTCGATCACGACCTCCGCATCCGGGGCGGCGACCAGGGCCGTCGGTGGCACAGGTCGGCCCTGTGGATGGTGGCCGAAGCGGAGCCCGGACGCCGCCTCGACGGCGGCCCGCAGTTCCGCGTGCTCGGCCAGAACGAGCGGGGGCCCATCGCCCCCCTCCAGCCGCAAACGGTCCCAGACCACGAGGGTGCCGGGCTGGGGCGGGGCGACCTGCAAGGCGACCAGGCGGAACAGGTATTCGCGGGCTGCGCCCTCGACCCGCTCGCAGGCGACCACGCGTTGCAGATCCTCCCACGCGGGAAAGCCGTTGCCGACCGCGAGGATCCTGTTCTTCTGATAGAGCCCCAGGAACAGTCGGTCTTGCGTGGCCTTGATCGCCGCCATCACCGGCGCCGGGTCGGTGGCCGACTTCCGCCACGTTGCCCGGACGGCGTCGAGCAGCGGCGATGCCATCGTCCCGCTGAGGCCCGTCCAGAGCGCAGCCAGATACACCGGGTTGAGCCGTTCCTCGGCGGCAACCGCGGCGACGGCCGCAGGGCCGCCGGTGGTGAGCCGATCGCGATGGCGAATCGTGGCCGCGAGGTGCGACTCGAGCGGAGGCTCCCCGTTGGGGCCGGCGTACCGCGAGTGAAACTGGCGCAGTGCCTCGAGCGCCTCGTCGGTCCAGACCGGCCGGTCCGGCGAGGCGGAAAAGCGGAAGCCCGTCGGCAGGAGCACGGCCCGTGCGGCGACGTCGCGGGCGCATTGAAGGTAGCGTTCGACCAGGCCGGGAGTCACCGGCATCGCCTCCCCGACGTTGGCGAAGCCCTCGCCGCCGACGCTATCGGGCGGCAACTCGCGGCCCCGGGTCGGCCGCATGTCCACACCGGTCAGGTCGCGGACCGCGTTGTCATACTCGACGTTGCTCAGCCGACGCAGCGTCACCGGCCCGGGGTCTCCGGCCCGCGTGGCGGCCTCCGCGTCGATCGCCGCCGTGATCCATCCGAGCACCCGTTCCCGCTCGGCCTCGCTCGGCTGCGGCGCATCCCGAGGAGGCATGTCGCCGTCTCTCAGGCGCTCGGCCACCGCGGCGAGCACATCGGGCTCGGCGAGGATCACCTCCGCGGTGCCAAAGCTGGTCAGATCGAGGTCGTTGTCCTGCGGATCCTTGCCGTGGCAATTTCCGCACGTCGTGACGAGCAGCGGGTGGATCTGCTCGACGTAGGCACGCGCGAGGTCGCCGGCACCAGCGGCGACGGGGCCGCCGGCCGCGAGGCAAGCGGGCAACGCGAGCGAGAGCCACAAGGTCCGCATCGTCGAATCTCCGCAATGCGCCGGGCGGACCACGCGTGGCCTCCCGCGGCCGACACGAAGTGTATCGCGGCTCCGGTGCTCTGTCGACAGATTGCTGGCCCGCGGTCTGAAGTGCCGACCACCGTTCCGTGTGCGGACTGCGTGGAAAAAAACATCCGGACGCATGGCAACCCCAAGCTATGGTGAAAGACGGAGCCTCGTCAGCGGCGCAACTCGATGCGGTCGGCCGGTTCGAAGGGCTGGATCTCCACGTCCACCTGGACGGTCGGTGTCGCCGCGGAGAAGGCAGCTTCAATCTCCAGGATCGGCGCGTCTGCGGCCTGCCAGTGGATCACGTCGGACACCATCGCGCCGCGGGGCGCGGCCTTGTGGGTGATCTTCAGCCCGTCGTGAATCGGCCACCCGGCATCCGTCGCGTTGTCGTAGATCCAGCCGAGGCGGTCGGAGGTGAACTTCCAGGCGAGTGGTTGACGCGGCTGCGCGCCGGCGTGGGCACGGATCTCTTCGAGCGTGCCGACGATGATGTGGGATGTGTAGGCCAGGTCGATGTTGTGATCCAGGATGCGCATGGCTCCGGCCGTGAGATCGCCTGTCTGGCTGTCCAGCGGTCCGCCCGTGCCTTTGAGTTCATTGCCTCCCGCAAAGCCCCCGCCGAAGGAACACGTCTCGGGCTGGAAGAGGCCGACGCCCCCGCCCTCCTCGTTGAGGATAGCTCGGTCAATGGCACTTCCTCAACGGTCTTCCGGCCGATGAGCGACTCGTGAGCCTCGGGAGGAGCGGCCCGGGCGTCCGGAGCGGGTTTTCTCGAGACGCCCCGCACCCGCTTCGGTGGCGTTTTTCTCG
>JBJTAA010000228.1:0-9369 GCA_046090525.1 Planctomycetota bacterium | reverse complement strand
TCTCGATGCGCCGCGGGATCGCCCGACACCGCACCGCGGCCGCCCGGAGGCCAGCCGCGAAATCAGTGCTCGACGGCCGGCCAGTATTCGTCGAAGTCGAACTGCGGGCTGTTGTCGAGGTCGTGGCACTCCAGGCAGTTGTTGACCGCCTTCTCCTTGCCCTCGGGCGTGTCGAGCGAGAGCACGAGCTCGGCCCGCAGGCGATCCCGCTCGGCCTCGGTGGCCCGCACGTCGCCCCGCTCCACGGCCGTGTGGGCCGCGGCGGGGCCGTGGCAGTTCTCGCAGCCCTGGTGGGCGAGATGCGGCGTCTTGTCCATGCCGGCGAAGCCCCCCTCGAAGGGTTCGAACCGCTGCGGGGCCCAGCCCACCACGTGGCAGGAGAGGCACTCGGGATCGCTGTCGCGGCGGGGACGCGCTTCCTCGAGCGTGGTGAGGGCCGTCGCGTGGCCCGAGTTCTCCCACACCTCGTAGGCCTCGGCGTGGCATTCCTGGCAGGCGGCGCTGCCGGCGAACCGGCGGCCGCTGGGATGGCGGATCGGCACCAGGCCGAGCCCCTCGAAACCCATCGTCTCGAGCTTTTGCTGGTACGTGGCCAACAGGGCGATCATGTCGTCCGCCTCGCCCCAGCGGGCGTCGAGCGGCACCCGCTGCGAGCGGATCGGGGTGGCGGCGTCGGCGAAGAAGCCCACCGCCACCGCGAACATGCCCTTGTGGCCGAGCTCCACGAACCGCGCTCCGCTGGGCAGCGTCGTCAGTTCCCGCGGCGGTTCGTCGGCTCCGCCGGCGGTGGCCACGAGGTCGAACTGCGGGTACCGCGCCGCCAGCGCCTTGGTCTCCTCGGGCTTGGCGAAGCAGAGCAGCACCTGGTGGTCGCACCCGGCCTTGGCGAGGTCCGCGGCCACCGGGCCGAGGGCCTGCGCGGCGGGCACCACCTCGATGTCGTCGTTGCGAATCTTGGCCGCCTCTTCGTCGCCGAGCACGGTCGTGATGCCGATCTTCAGGCCACCGGCTTCCACCACGCGAAACCGGGGCGTGATGTTGGCGTCGAGCCCGAGCAGGCCCACGTTGGCACTCACGTAGGGCGAGGGCTGGTCACCGATCGGGGCCACGGCCGCGACGAGTTCCTCCGCCGGGAGCCGCAGGTCGGCCGGGCCGAAGCCTACGGCGGCATAGCGCATGCCGCGGAGGCCGTCCACGATCGACTGGAACTTCGCCTCGGTCTGCCGGCCGAACCGCTTCACCTGACCGCCGAGATCGACCGGCACGGCCTGCCAGCCGGCCGCCTCGATCGCCCGCAGGAAGTTCTGCCGGCGGCTCAGGCCCCCCTTCTGGTTCTCCTTGCCGGTGCAGCCGCAGGGCTCGATGTAGCCGTCGAGCTCGCCGGTGAAGACGAGCACGGCCTTGGGCGCCGGCCAGTCGGAAAACACCTCGCCGTTTCGCTCGCGGAAGGTCGTCACCACGCCGTCGGCCACGCCGGCCCCACGGTCGGGCATCGCGGCCCAGGTCGTGGCGGCGACGAGGCAGGCGGTCGTGAGCGAGAGGGAGATGAGCGGGGCATGCATCGGGAAAATCGCCTCCTAAACCGGCGTGGCCCGGCTACGGGCCGATCGCGACGCAGACTGGAATCGAGAGCGTAGGGGAGTCGGGGTGCCCCGTCGCCAGGACGATCCGGCCGGCGGGTGCCTGCTCCGAGCAGATGTGGTTCACGGCCCGCGTCCCCGGGGGGATGACGATCTCGATCGGGATGCGCATCACCGCCCCGGATCCGACCGGCGTGGCCTCGCCCACGGTCACCTCGAGCGACTCGGGCACCTTCTCCTCCACGACCGGCCGCACCTTCTCCCGCTCTGGCCCCTTGGCCGACAGGAAGATCCGCGTCTTGAGGCCCGACTTGCCGGAAACCGTTCCCAGCATCAGGGCCTGCCGGGAGGAATCCCATCCCGGCCCGGCGAGCACAAGGTCACCCGCGATCGTGCCCTCGACGGGGATCTCGGCCGTCACCTCCTCGGGCATCGTGAAGCGGGCCACGATCGTCTGCCGCAGCGGCCCGAGCGGCAGCCCGGGCTCGACGCCCAGGTCGATGCGAAACCCGCCCGTGGCCCCCGCCTCGGCGGCGATCTCCTCGGCAGAGAGCGGCGCCGTGGCAAGCGAGAAAAACCGGGCAGCCTGGGGGTGATCGATGGTGACGCTCGCCACGGCGGGGGGCTCCGCGCCGTAGGTGAAGATCGTGGCCGAGGCCCGCTGGCCCGAGGAGGCGGTGAGCCGCGGCAGCACGATCGACTCGGGCGCGGCCCGCCACGTGGGCACCACCGTGCCCTCGACCGCGAGCACGATCTCGGGGCGGCGCGGATCGTCGCTGAGGATCGTCACCTGCTGGTGGAAGGGCCCGCCCGGGGGCTTCCCCTTCCATTTCACGGTCACGAACGTCTCCTTGCCGGCCGCCACCACCTTCTGGGCTTCCGGCGACCCGCCCTCGGCCGATTCGAAGTCGCTCACGGTGCAGCTGCAGCTGGAGGCACCGCGGGTGAGCGTGAGCGGTCCGCCGCCGGTGTTGCGGATCACGAACCGGTGGCTGCCGCTCGCTCCGGTGCCGACGGTGCCGAAGGCGTGGGAGGTCTCGGGCACCTCGGCCCGGGGCGCGTCGGGCGGGATCTCGCCGGTGAGCGGGGCCAAGTCGCCGATCTGCCAGGGCGTGAGCGTCGAGCGGAGCACGGCGCCACCCGCGCCCACCGCGGCTCCGACCACGGTGGCGGCGGCGGCCACGAGCCACGCTCCGGGCCCCTGCCAAACCGGCGATCGATGTGTGCCGCGTCGTGTCTGCACGGAAGCATTGTATCGGCAGCCGCCGAGATGACCCCCAGGAGCCCGGTTCCGCCGGAACCTAGTCGGCGGTGACGCAGCGCCAGGCGTGATCCGGTCACGGAGTGACCGGACTCCTGAGCCGGAACCGGGTGGGTGATGACGCGGCAAGACCTGCGGTGCGGTTACGGCGAGGCCGGACTCCAGGCCCCCGGATCGAGCACCGCCCCCGCGTCGAGTTCGGCCAGCATCGTCCAGTCGGGCACTTCGAGGAGCGACGCGGCCAGCGAGGCGACGCCGTCCCGCACGCCGGCGTCGATCTCGTCGAACATCGGCAGCCGCTCGAGGCCGACGGGCCCGTCCGCCTCGGCCGGCACGGACGCGACGGCCGCATCGCTGGCGGGACGCTCGCCCTGCCCTGCCCCCCCGATCCGGAGATCGGGCCCGGGATGCATGAGCACGACCACCGTGGCCGCCACGACGACGGCCGCGGCCAGCGGGATCACGGCCACGATCCACCGGCGTCGCGGCTCGACGGCCAACGGCTCCGCGACCTTCGGCTGCGGCGCCCGCGGCCCCTTGCCATCCGCCACCAACCGCCTCACGACCCGCTCGTGCCACTCAGCCGAGAAGGCCGGCCGATCGGCAGCCGCCTCCCGTCTCAGCCGCGTCGCCACGCTGCCGCTGTGAAACCGCCCTCGTTCCCCGTTCATGGATTCACCTCGCATCGCACTCGCCCCATCCCACCAGGTCTCGCACGTGCGGCTCGAGTCGGCGCCGCGCGCGAAACAGGATCACCTTCACGGTCGCCGCCGGCTTGCCGAGCACCGCCGCGATCTCGGCCAGCGATTTGTCTTCCACGTAGCGCATCCAGACCGCCGTGAACTCCCGTTCGGAAAGCTCGGCCGCGGCCACGTCCCAAAGCCGCGTCGTCCGCTCGGCGGCCATCGCCACGGCGACCGGTTCGCTGCCGCCGATCCGAGTCGTGGCGGCGGCCGACTCGCGGGCCCGCCGCCGCCGCGTGGCGCGGGTCTGATTGAGCCAGGTGCGGCGGGCGATCGTGAACAGCCAGGTCGAGAACGCCCAGCGCGGATCGTAGTCGGCGATCCGCCGCCAGGCCCGCACGAGCGCCTCTTGGGCGACATCGTCGGCGTCGCCACCGCCGCGGCGGGCGAGGTGCCGCACGTAGTGGACGACGGGCACCTGGTGCCGCCGGGCGAGGGTCGCAAAGCTGTCGACGCAGCCGCGGGCCGCCCGCCGGGCGAGCGTCGCATCCGTCGCGGCATCGGCGTGGTAGGTCATGCACCGCCCCCGGCTGTCTCGAGGCCCTTCAGCCCCGCGGCGTCAATGTACCCGGATTCCGCGGGCTTGAAGCCCGCGGCTACGGGCGTGCCACCACCGTAGCGGCAGGCATCTTGCCCGCCGAACACCCCAGCCGACCATACCCGGATCCACGGGCTGGAAGCCCGCGGCTACACCGCCCAAGCCTGCGGGGCCAGGGATGGCCAGAATCGCCACACAACGGCCGCCGGGCACAATGCCCGGCGCGGCGGTCGAGGGCCACCTTGGCTGGCCCTCCGACCGCCCAAGCTTGCGGGGGCCAGGGATGGGCCCCGCAGGCGCTGCATTCAGAACTCGTCGTCCCGGAACGGGCGCCGGGCTTCACCGTCCTTCCCGCCGTCGCCCTTTTGCTGCATCGGGCACTTGCCCTGCTCGCAGCCCTCGCAGTCGCCCTTGCCGCAGTCTCCGCAGCCGCTCTTGCCGCCCCACTGCTTCCGCCGCGCCGCCATCTTGGCCTCGACCTTCTCCGCCAGCGCCTCGGTGGCCACCCAGACGTCGTCGGCATCGGCGTCCCAGGCGATCATGCAGGCCTTGCCGTCGGTCATCGTCTCGAGGCCCTCGAGCAGTTCGAGCACGCCCTTCTCCTTGCCGAGCCCGAGCGCGGCCGTGGCGGCCATCCCCTCGGCCACGTCCTCGGCGAGTTCGGCCGCCGCCGCCGACTCCATGTCGAGCCGGGCCCGGTAGAACGACCGCCCCTCGCTCTCCCCCATGGCCACGCGGAAGCCCTCCCCCTGCCGCAGCACCGGGCACTTCGTGTCGGGATCGACCTTGGCAGCCCGCGCCACGAGGATCGAGCCGGGCCGGGTGCGGCCGGCCAGCGGGCTGTCGGAGCCGGCCGCCGCGGCCTTGCCGTCGAGCACGTCGAGCGCCATCTCGACGCGGTCGGCCGAGCGGGCGAAGACCATCACGTCGTCCTTGAAGAAGGCTCCCACCACCGTGTCGCCCCCGCGGCCCTTCCAGCCCCGGTGCGTCCACTTGTGGAGCGTGTAGTCGCGGTGCTTCATCGTCTCGTGGTCGCGGGCCTTCTCGACCATCTTCTCGAGAAACTCCCGGTTGGCGTCGGCGTGCACGATCATCACCGCGTTCTTCTTGTCGGTGTCGAGGCCGTAGACGGTCACGTCGTGGAGGTCTTTCCGCGGGTCCATGCCCATCATCTTGGTGCCCATGCCGAGCATGGTCTCGAGCTGCGGATGCTTCTTGATCGCCCGCTCGTACATCCGCGTGACCACGGTCGACTCGCGGGCGGCGTCCATGTCGGCATGCATCAGCCAGACGGCCTGGGCGGAGACGCGGCCGAGATCGAGTGGCTCGGCGGAGGCGGCGGCCGCTGCGGCGACCACCAGGGCGACCGCGGCGACAAGGCGATGGGAGAAAGACATGGCGTGGCTCCTGCGGGAACACGATGGGGCGGACCGTTGCACATGGTCTACACCGCCACACTGCGGCAGGTTTCAGGCGGCCCCCGGGAGCCCGGTTCCGCCGGAACCGGGTCAGGGGTGACGCAGCGTCAAGCGTGATCCGGTCACGGAGTGACCGGGCTCCTGAGCCGGAACCGGGTCAGAGTCGATGCGGCGCCGAGCGTGATCCGGTCACGGAGTGACCGGGCTCCTGAGGGTCAGGGGTGACGCAGCGCCAAGCGTGATCCGGTCACGGAGTGACCGGGCTCCTGATCACCCGAGCCACGTCTTCGAGCGTTCGCCGGGGATTTCGCGGGCCAGCCGCGGCACGGCGTAGCCGGGCAGCGTTTCCTGGAGGGCCCGGTGCAGCGCCCGGGCCTCCTCCTCGGGCACCTCGAACTGGGCCGCCCCACGGACGCGGTCGAGCAGATGGAGGTAGTACGGCGTCACGCCGATCTCCACGAGCCGCGTCGAGAGCGCGGCGAGCACGGCCGCGTCGTCGTTGACGCCCCGCAGGAGCACGGCCTGGTTGAGCACGATCGCCGGCAGGGCCGCGAGCCGCCGGACGGCGGCGGCCACCTCGTCGTCGAGCTCGGCCGGATGGTTGGCGTGGATCACGACCACGCGGGCCAGCCGCGAGCGGGCGAGCACGGCCGCCAAGCCCCCGTCCACGCGGCTTGGCAGCACGACGGGCAGCCGGGTGTGGATCCGCAGTCGCCGCAGGTGCGGGATGGCATCGAGCCGCTCCACGATTTCCGCCAGGTCGTCGTCGCCGGCGAGCAGCGGATCGCCGCCGGAGAGAATCACCTCCGTCAGCGACTCGTCGGCGGCCACCGCCTCGAGCGCCGCCAGCACCCCGCGGCGGGTCGCGCCGCTCTCCGCGTAGGGAAACTCGCGCCGAAAACAATAGCGGCAGTTGATGGCGCAGGCGCTGGTCACGAGCAGCAGCGCCCGCCCCTCGTACTTGTGCACGAGCCCCGGGGCCGCGAGCGCCGCCGCCTCGGCGAGCGGATCGGCGGAATAGCCGGCCGCGGGCAGCGTCTCCGCCCTGCGGGGCAGCACCTGCAGGAGCAGCGGGTCGGCCGGGTCGCCCCGCCGCATCCGGGCGGCGAACCCGCGCGGCACGAGAAACGGAAAGCCGGCCGTGGAGGCGGCCGCCTCCGTGGCGACCCGCTCGTCGAGGCCGAGAAACCGGCAGAGCTCCGCCGGATCGCGAAAGGCCTCGGCCAGGTCCCGGCGCCACGCCGCCGGCCGCTCGTCCGGCCCGATCGCGGGCACGGCCGCCGGGCGGCGGCTGTCGATGAGTGACGGCATGGGATCGCGGCCTCCTCCGCTGCGTGCCGGCCGCGGCGTTGACATTTCCCGGCCGCGTCGCGACCCTTGGGGGCTCGACGCGGCCGCGCTCCTCCGATCATACGGGGGATGGCGCGGCCCGGAAAACGCATCGTCCGCCCGCCAGGGCGATTCCCCGACATTCCCCGCAGGATCCCACCGTGCCGGCCTACAACACGAGCGAGTTCAAGAAGGGTCTCAAGGTCCAGATCGACGGCGACCCCTACATCATGATCGAGTGCAACTTCGTGAAGCCCGGCAAGGGGCAGGCGCTCTACAAGTGCAAGCTGCGGAACCTCCTGCGCAACACCGTCCTCGACCGCACCTACAAGAGCGGCGACTCGCTCGATGCGGCCGACATCTCCACGATCGAAGCCCAGTTCCTCTACAAGCAGGGGGAGGCGTTCGTGTTCATGGACAACGCCAACTACGAGCAGTACGAGCTCTCGAAGGAGCAGGTGGACGACGCCTGGAAGTGGATCAAGGAGGGCACCGTCTGCTCGATGCTCCTCTACAACGGCAACCCGATCTCGATGGAACCGCCGCAGCACATGGCCCTCAAGGTCGAGTACGCCGAGCCGGCGGTGCGGGGCAACACGGCCACGAACCTCACCAAGCCGGTGAAGCTCGAGACCGGGGCCGAGATCCTGGTGCCCGCCTTCATCGAGCAGGGCGAGATCGTGAAGGTCGACACCCGCACCGGCGAGTATCTGGAGCGGGTGAAGGCGTAGGGGCGGGCTTCCGCGTAGGAAAAGTAGCCACGGGCATCCTGCCCGCGGAATCCGCTCGCCAACGCCGGACGATCGAGGTGGCTTCCGCGCGCACGCTCGCGGTGGCCCGTGCCATCTCGACGGACGCTCGCTACCGGCATCCTGCCGTCCGCTCGCTCGGAGTAAACCTCGCTTTCGCCCTCCGGGCTGCGCTCGGTTTCCTACGCCGCTCGATTGGCACGGGCCACCCCTCGCAGGCCGAATGGGTCGGGAGGAGCGCCCTGCGGCGTCATGAGTGGCCGCGGGTTTATAACCCGCGGAAGACGCCCTTTAAGCCGCCGGCATTCAACGGGATGGAATCCCGCTGCCACTTTCTGCAGGCCGACGGCCGCCGCGGCGCTAGAGCTGATTTACGATAGCTTCAGCGACGACGCCGGAAGCTGAGAGAGCTAGGTGAGGGGGTCGGCGAACGCTCGAGGAGCCTTGGGCGTATCCTCGCCCCGGCGACGAGACTTTTGCCGCCCCCGAACCGGTGCTACCCCAAACTCGAATGCGCTCTAGTACGCCCGGGCGAGCACGCTCCGCCGCGCGACGTCGCGGCCCGTCACGATGCACGTGCCCGGCTCGTCCGGCCCGTCCATCGGGATGCACCGCACCGTCACTTTGAGCGGATCGAGGAGGGCAAGCACCGCCGGATCGTCGGCCACGTGCACCCGGGCGAAGCCGGCGTCGTCGCGGCCGAAATACTCGGTCACCTCCGCGGCCGAGCCGAGCCGCACGCTCCGGGACTCCCGGAAGGCCGCCGCCCGGTCGAAGAGCCCCTGCTGGATCTCGGCCAGGATCGCCGGCAGCCGCGCCGGCAACTCCGCGAGCGGGATCGCCTCCCGCTCCTTGGGCCCGCGGTCGCGGCGGGAGACGCTCGCCGCACCGGCGGCGAGATCCCGCGGCCCGATCTCGATCCGCACCGGCACGCCCTGCTTCACGTGCTGCCACACCTTGTCGCCGCCGCGGATGTCGCGGGCGTCGGTCTTCACGCGCACCGGCTCGCCCGCGAACGGCGCCGCGGCCAGGGCCCCCTCCAGCCGGCAGCAGGCCTCGAGCACCGCGGCCCGCTCCTCGTCGGTGCGGGCGATCGGCAGGATCACGGCGTGGTGCGGGGCGATCCGCGGCGGCAGCACGAGCCCGTCGTCGTCGGAGTGGGTCATGATCACGGCGCCGATCAGCCGCGTGGAGACGCCCCACGAGGTCGTCCAGCAAAACTCCTCGGCCCCCGACGGCCCGGCGAACTTGATGTTCTGGGCCTTGGCGAAGTTCTGGCCGAGGAAGTGCGAGGTGCCGGCCTGGAGGGCCTTGCCGTCCTGCATCATGGCCTCGATCGAGAGCGTGTCGACCGCCCCCGGAAACCGCTCGCCGGCGGGCTTCGGCCCCTTGAGCACCGGCATCGCAAGATCGCGCTCGGCGAAGGTGGCGTAGACCTCGAGCATCTTCCGCGTCTCCGCCTCCGCCTCCTCGCGGGTGGCGTGGGCGGTGTGCCCCTCCTGCCAGAGAAACTCCGCCGTCCGCAGGAACACCCGCGGCCGCATCTCCCAGCGGACGACGTTGGCCCACTGGTTGATGAGCACCGGCAGATCCCGCCACGACTGGATCCACTTGGCATACATGGCCCCGATGATCGTCTCGCTCGTGGGCCGCACGACGAGCGGCTCCTCGAGCTTGCCCGTGGGGATCAGCTTGCCGTCGGGCCCGAGCTCCAGCCGGTGGTGCGTGACGACCGCGCACTCCTTGGCGAA
>JBJTAA010000227.1:0-2054 GCA_046090525.1 Planctomycetota bacterium | reverse complement strand
CATTCCCGCCAGCCGGCCGCTCGGCGACCAGGTGATCGAGGCGGAGAACATCTCCAAGGGCTTCGGCGACAAGCTGCTCTTCGAGAACCTCTCCTTCCGCCTGCCTCCCGGCGGGATCGTGGGAATCATCGGCCCCAACGGAGCCGGCAAGACGACGCTCTTCCGGATGCTGGTGGGCGCCGAACAGCCCGACAGCGGCACGATCAAGGTGGGAGCAACGGTCGACATCGGCTACGTCGACCAGAACCGCGACGCCCTCGACCCGAACAAGACCGTCTTCGAGGAAATCTCGGGCGGCCACGACACGATCGAGCTCGGCAAGCGGACGGTGAACGCCCGCAGCTACGTGGCGAAGTTCAACTTCATGGGGCCCGACCAGCAGAAGAAGGTGGGCACGCTCTCGGGCGGCGAGCGGAACCGCGTGCACCTCGCCAAGCTGCTGCGGGGCGGGGCGAACCTGCTCCTGCTCGACGAGCCCACCAACGACCTCGATGTCGACACGCTGCGGTCGCTCGAGGAGGGCATCACCCACTTCGCCGGCAGCGTCGTGGTGATCACCCACGACCGGTGGTTCCTGGATCGCCTCGCGACCCACATCATCGCCTTCGAGGGGGACGGCTACGTCCACGTCTGCGAGGGCAACTTCGAGGTCTACGAGCGGAGCCGCAAGGAGCGGCTGGGCCTGGCCGCCGACGAGCCGCACCGCTTCCGCTATAAGAAGTTGCAGCACTGAGTTCACGGCTTCGCGGCCATCCATGGCCCGCGAAGCCTTGACGAGGCGGAGGGGCAGCTGAAGTGCCCCTCGCCTCGCGGCGGCCGCCTTCCTGGCGGCCAGACATCGACACGCGGCCCGGCCATCCATGGCCCCCGCAGCCTTGGCGAGCCGGAGGGGCAGCTGAAGTGCCCCTCGCCTCGCGGGCTGCTCGCACCTCCTCATCTCGCAGGGCCGCCGCGGAGCGGCGGCTGGAGCCGGGCTTCGCCCGGCCACGTGCCGTTCGCGGGTCAGTCGATTCGTTCATTCCGACAAACTTCAACTGCTCGCTCGATGCACGTTGCTTTCGCCCCAAGTGCCGACTTGTGGGTGGCGGAACTCGCTGTGCAGGAACAGACTGAATTCTGGCTGTTCGCTCCGCATGCTTGCCCAGCCCTCTCAGGCACGATGACATGAGAAATCGCCGCAAAGTCCGCCACGAGAGCGTCTGCGGGGCTTTTGGACCGCATGTCGAGAAGCGACCGATGCCCTTCTCGCGTGCAGCTTGGTGCGATTCCCTGGGAGAAGTGCGGCGTGACACGAACCCTGATGATGCTCGTGCTGTGGTTTGCCATGATGGATTCGCATCTCGCTGCAGATCTCGCCGGCCATTTGCTCCAAGGCACACCGGCTTCGATGACCCTCTCGTCGATTTCGCAAGTGGACGAAAACGCCGTCGTTCCCTTGCCGGACTGGCCTGCAGTCTCGCAGCCGCGGGCTGCAGTCACCTGCTCCTCCGAGAGCCCTGCGGCCAACGCGATGAAGCCCGGCGCCGCGGCGGAATCGCCCCGCACCGTCAGCCACGGCGGGCAGGCCGCCGAAGGCAAGCCTGTCGCCGTCAAAAGAACCGTGCACCCCACCCGGTCGGCGCGGCGACCCGTCACACCGCCCCGCTGATCCGCTGCAACCCAGGCGCCCCGTGCGGCGGCACCTCGAAGCACGCCTGCGACTATCGGCGTCGACGCCCTGCCCCGCAGCCAGCCCGGGTCGATAAGCCGCGGGGTGGAATCAAGCACACGCTCGAACCACCGCGGCGCCCGATGTGCCCGGCGCTTCGCGGGGGTCTTCGAAAAAGAGGCTCCGGTCGGAGTCGAACCGACGATGGCGGATTTGCAATCCGGAGGCAGAGCCTGTTTCACTCGGGAACGGCAGCGATTTCCGAGAAGTGACCACACAAGCGACCACAGCCGCAGCCGCTGACCCTGCTTTGGCTCAGGTGGTCGAGGCTTGGTCGAGCCTGCCTCCTGCTGTGCGGGCGGGCATCCTCGCGATGGTCGAGGCGAGCCGCTGAGCCCGGGAGGGC
>JBJTAA010000226.1:0-6850 GCA_046090525.1 Planctomycetota bacterium | reverse complement strand
GAGGCCACGAGCTCGATCGACGCCGAGGCCGAGCGGGAGATCCAGCGGGCCCTGGCCGCGCTCGTCCGCGGCCGGACGAAGATCGAGACCGCACATCGGCTATCCACACTCCGCAACGCCGACCGGATCCTAGGCTTCGACCGGGGGCGGCTCGTGGAGCAGGGCACCCATGCCGAGCTGCTGGCGGCCGACGGGCTGTATGCGCGGCTCGTGCGGATCCAGACGCAGGTCTCCAAGCAGCCGACGGTGGATGCCCTGCTCGCCGAACCGCCGGCCGAGCCGGCCGACGAGCCGGCGGAGCCGCCGGTGGCGATCACCTGGCTCGATCCGCTCGGCCGCCGGTTCACGCTCGGCGAGCACGGCCGGATCGAGTTCTGGGAGGGGGAGAGCCGCCGGGCCGCCGGCGTGTTCGTGGTGCCCACCTTTCCCGCGTCGCATCCGGAGGAGTATCTCTCGGTGCGGGGCTGGGGCGACGACGGCGAGGAGGAGGAACTGGGCCTCGTTCGCCGGCTGGCCGATTGGCCTGCGGCCGACGCCGCGATCCTCCGCGACGCGGTGGCCCGGCGGATCCTCGTGCGCACGATCCGCCGCGTGCACGACGTGCGGCTGGTGCATGGCTATCTCGACTTCGACGTCGAGACCGACACCGGCCGCGACCGGTTCACGATCCGCTGGACGCAGAGCCAGGCCGTGGACTTCGGCACCGCGGGCAAGCTCCTGATCGACACGGAGGAGAACCGCTGGGTGGTGCCGCGGATCGAAGACCTTCCCAAGGCCGAGCGCGAGAAGTTGGAGCGCTACGTCTACTGGTGAGCCCCAGGAGCCCGGTTCCGCCCCCAGGAGCCCGGTTCCTCCGGAACCGGTTCAGAGCCGACGCCCACTCGGCAGGCTGCAAGCCCGCCCCACGGTCACGGCGTGACCGCACTCCAGGAGCCCGGTTCCTCCGGAACCGGGTCACGCCCGGCGCCGCGCTCTGTGTAATCCGGTCACGGAGTGACCGGACTCCAGAGTGGCAAGCGGCCCGCCGCCACTGGGGAACGCTGCGGGCCGAAGCGGCGTTGAATTTCGCCGGCAGCGGCGTGATATCATTGCGGCATGAAATCTAGTATCAATCGGAGCGGCGGCCGGAGTCGCGAGGCGGCGGGGAGGGCAGCCGCATCGGGGAAGTTCGTGCTGCGTCTCGACGCGCGGCTGCACGGTCTGCTGCGCGGGGATGCCCTGGCGGCAGGAGCGTCGCTCAACGACTGGTGCGGTCGCACACTCGCCGCCCCGGGCGCAGGCGGCATCGACGCGGCCTCCGGCGTCGTGTTGGCGATCCGCTGCCGGCTTGGGAGCGATCTCGTGGGAGTGGTCGTCTATGGATCGTTCGCCCGGGGCGAACTTGCCACCGGATCCGACGTCGACCTGCTCGTGGTGCTCACGGAAGGCGTGCCGATCACCCGGTCGCTCTACCGCGACTGGGAAGGCGTGTTGCCGGACTGGAACGGGCGGGAGATCGATCTCCATTTCGTGCACCTGCCGCGAGCTGCCGACCGGGTTTCGGCCAGCTGGGCGGAGGCCGCCGTCTGCGGCATCGTGCTCTACGACAGGGCCCTCGAGGTCTCGCGAAGGCTGATCGGAATCAGGGAGCGGATCGCCGCGGGCGGGCTGGTGCGCCGCATGTCCCAGGGCCAGCCCTATTGGATTCACGAGGCCGGCGATGCGCAGTCCTGAACTCGGAGCCGACTACATCCGCCGTGCCCAGGCACGGCTGGCAGCGCTGGATGCGCTCTTCGCCGCACAGAGCTGGGCCGACGTCGTCCGGGAGTCGCAGGAGGTCGTGGAGTTGGCGCTCAAGGGCCTCCTGCGTGTCGCCGGCATCGAGCCGCCGCGCATCCACGACGTGTCGGAGGTTCTCACGACGGAGAAGTCGCGGCTGCCCCAGGCGGTCCGGCAGCACGTCGAAGCCCTGGCCGCGGGCTCCCGGATGCTGCGCCGTGACCGTGAGCTCGCCTTTTACGGCGCCGAAGATCTGACGCCGTCGGGCTTTTACACGCGCGACGATGCCACGGTGGCCCGCGACATCGCCCGCAAGACGGTCGCGGCGGTGGCGCCGCACGTGCCGACCGTGGAGTGAAGATGGCGTTGTCGATCCAGAACGTCCCGCGCGTTGATCCGGTCACGGAGGAACAGGACTCCTGGAGCCCGGTTCCTCCGGAACCGGGTCACTCTCGACGCCACGCCCCCCCGGCGATCCCCTGCCGAGGTGGTGCGATTCGCTCCACCCCTGGTGCGATTCGCTCCACCCCTGGGGCGAATCGCTCCAGCGCCTGGAGCGATTTGCCCCACCACCATCAAGGGGGTCGTCGGTGACGCATGCCGGCATGGCGAGTGTTGATCGGCGTTTTTCCCGTGTGAAACGCTGAACCCGGCCCGCATGCCGAAAATCCCCGCGCACCGCTCCCGATTGGCACGGCGATTGCGGACGTGGGCCGAGGTGGTGCCTCGCGTGTGGCACCGACACGAGTCCGCGGTCTCCAGTCGCCCCGCCGATCAAACCCATGCCCACCGCCCCGACGCCCGCCCGATCCCGGTTCTTTCATGCCACGCTCGGCGGCTTCGCCGCCTGCTGTCTGCTCGCGGCCTTGGTCCCGGCCGCCCGCGCCCAGAGCACGTTCACCCTTGACGGCACGAGCGGGTCGAACACGATCTCGACCAACTACACGACGACCGGCGGCCTCACGCTCAACATGGGCTTCTTCGTCGACTATCTGATCGTTGGTGGTGGGGGCGGCGGTGGTGGCAACAAGGGAGGCGGCGGAGGTGGTGGTGGGTCCGCAACCGGCTCGACTCAGGTAACGACAACCAGTTATTCCGTGATCGTCGGCGAAGGAGGCGCCGCAGGCGCAAGCAACGGGCCTGGTGGAGACGGAACTGCCAGCTCGGCCTTTGGAGCCACCGGCAATTTCGGCCGGGGCGGAACGAATGCCAGTTCGACCGGGGGAACATCCGGCAATAACTTTGCCGGCGGAGCTGGAACTGGAGGGACGTCCTTCACGGGCGGCGGCGGGGGTGGTGCCGGACAGACTGGCTTCGCGGGCACTTCAACTGCCGGTGGAGCCGGTGGCGTAGGCGTCTCGTCCACTATGACAGGCACGTTGCTTGACTACGGTGGCGGCGGTGGGGGCGGTTCTCAGACCGGACTCGGGAGCTTTGGCGGGCTCGGCGGGGGCGGAGATGGCGCATCTGCCGGAGTCTCCGGTGCGGCGGGCACTGCCGGCCTCGGAGGTGGTGGTGGAGGTGGTGGCAATGAGCGTCCGGGGGGGCAGGGCGGCTCGGGCGTCGTGATCGTTCGCTACACAGGTCCAGAGATCTCGGCTGTCGGCGGTTCGCCGTCGAGCTTCACGGGCAACGGCACGAACGGCGTCAGCGGCGTGCTCTACCAGGTCAGCAGGTTCACTTCGAACGGCGCCTTCAACCTCTCGTCAGTGAATCTCAACAGTCGCCTCGGGGCCATTCTCACCGGCACGATCTCTGGAAGCACGGGCACCGTCACGTACGACGGTCCCGGCACGCTCACACTTGCGGCGGCCAATACCTACTCCGGGGACACGTTGATCTCTGCGGGCACGCTGCGAGTCGGCAACGGTGGAAACGTCGGCAGCCTCGGCGGCGGCAGCGTGACCAACAACGCCGCGCTGGTATTCAATCGCAGCGACTCGCCGACCGTCGGCAATGCCATCGGCGGGTCGGGATCGCTCGCTCAGGCCGGTGCGGGAACGTTGACCCTCACGGGCACCAACTCCTACTCCGGCGGCACGACCGTCTCCGCTGGCCGGCTCGTGGGCACGACCAACAGCCTGCAGGGCGCGATCACGAATAACGCAGCCGTCGAGTTCGCCCAGGCGACGAGCGGCAGCTACGCCGGGAACATGGGCGGCACGGGCTCGGTCACGAAGACCGGCGCCGGCACCGTCACGCTCTCCGGCAACAACTCGTTCTCCGGAGGCACCACGATCTCCGCCGGCACGCTCGCCGTCGCGGCCATCGCCGACACCGGGTCGAGCAACATCGGCACCTCCGGCACGCTCACCCTGGGCGGCGGCACCCTCGACTACACGGGAAGCGGTGCGGCCACGACCGCCCGGGTCATCGACATCGCCACGGGCAACACGACGAGCACGATCGGCGTGGCCGACGCCGCCGGCCGGCTCACGCTCACGGGCAAGATCTGGAACTCCGATGTCGCCCACCCCAACGTGGTCTTGAACAAGACCGGGCCCGGCACGCTCGAGATCGCAGGCGCTGGCAGCAACGTGGGAACGAGCCTCGTCGTGCAGTCCGGCACGGTCGCGCTGAACGCCACACAGCGGGCCGTCTACGAGGTCCGTGGCCTCGACGCCGGCGCGACCCTGCGGCTCGAGCGGTCCGACCAGATCTTCAGCGGCGACGCGATCACCACCACGGGCAACATCCGCATGACCGGCGGCACGCTCGACCTCAACGGCTTCAACGAGATCGTCAACCGGGTGTCGGGGGCCGACTTCAGCACGGCCGGCACTGGCGTGATCACGAGCAACGCCCCCGCACAGTTCACCTTCGGCAATAACCTCGCCAGCCGGCCCAGCCGGTTTGCCGGCACGATCACGGGCTCCGTGGCGATCACCGTGAAGGGCACCAACCCGGTCACGCTCTCCGGCGAAAATACCTACTCGGGCTCCACGACGATCCAAGACGCGGGCTCGCAGTTGCGGATCGGCGTGGGCGGCACGACGGGCTCGCTCGGGACGGGCGCCGTATCGAATGCCGGCGAGCTGCTCTTCGACCGCAGCGACTCGATCACCGTATCCAACACCATCTCGGGCTCGGGTGCCGTCACGCAGGCGGGCGCGGGCACTGTCACGCTCACCGGCTCGAACTCCTACCTGGGCACGACGACGATCTCCGCCGGCCGGCTGGTGGGGTCGACCGCGAGCCTGCCCGGGGCGATCGCCAATGCGTCGCAGCTCGAGTTCGCCCAGGCGGGCGCCGGCACGTTCGCAGCCGCGATCAGCGGCACGGGCACGCTCACCAAGAGCGGCGCCGGCAACCTCATCCTCTCCGGCTCGAACACCTACACCGGCGCCACGAGCGTGGCCGGCGGACGGCTCTCGGTGAACGGGTCGCTCGGCAACACGCCCGTCGCCGTTCTTGCCTCAGCCGAACTCGGCGGCTCAGGGAGCATCGCCGGCACCGTGGCCGTGCAGAACGGCGGCACGCTCGCCCCCGGCAACAGCATCGCGTCACTCGCGGCGGGGGCCACGAGCTTTTCAAGCGCCGCGACCTTCGCCTACGAGGTCGATTCGAGCAATCTGGGCGCGCTTGGCATCGCCGCCGACCTGCTCGTGGTGAGTGGCAACCTCGACATCGCGTCGGGCACGCTCCTGTCGTTCACCGACCTTGCGGGCGTCTCAGCCCAGCCGTTCGTGGACGACACGACCGTGTTCGCAATGATCAACTACTCAGGCACATGGAACGGAGGCCTGTTCACCTACAACGGCAACGTGCTCGCCGATGGCGGCCGGTTCTTCATGGGCAGCCAGGAGTGGGAGATCGACTACAACCGCACGTCGACGGCCGGGCTCGCCAACTTCACGGACGACTACCTGCCCTCGAGCAGCTTCGTGGCGATCACGGCCGTGCCCGAGCCCTCCACGTTCGTGCTCATGGCGATCGGCACGGGGCTGGCCGGCTGGGCTGCCCGCCGCCGAACACGGGGCGGTGTACACTTCACGGCATGACGGGCCGACAATTTTACGACTGGCAGACGGCGGGCGGTGCCGACGATGTGATGCGCATGGTCGATGCCCTGGAGCGGGCGGAGCTCCATTGGTGTGCCATAGGCGGCATCGCGGTGAACCACTGGGCCGCCGAGCCGATGGTCACCCGTGACGTGGACTTCGTCGTCGCCGTCGACGAGATCGATCGGTCGGTGGCCGAGCTGGAAAAGGTCGGCTTCGTCGCCGAGCGTCATCCATGGTCGGTGAACTTCCGGGGGCGGTCACAGGTCAGCCTCCAACTGAGCACGGAGGATTTTTACCGCAACTTCCCATCGCGAGCCGTGGCGGCGGATGTGCACGGAATCCTGTTGCGAGTGGCCGCGCTCGACGACACCTTGGCTGGCAAGATCAAGGCGTGGCGCACCCCGGAGCGACGCGCCAGCAAGGCGATCAAGGATCTCGGCGACATTGCCCGCCTCGTCGAGGCGCATCCGCATCTCGAGGCGTCGCTGCCCGAGGACGTCTCCCACGCGCTGGCCAGATGAGAGCCGCCCGAAGCCCCTGAACGAGCGGACTGGGTGACGGGGTGGGCCGAGCCCAGCACATCGCCGACTTTACGGGCGACTACCCTTCTCACGATCGAACACAAACCCGGTCTTCTCTGCGACTGCGATGAGTTGCCGAGCCGTGATGTCCGGCAGGCGCCCCCAGGAGCCCGGTTCCGCCGGAACCGGGTCACTCTCGACGCCGTGCTCTGTTTGATCCGGTCACGGAGTGACCGGACTCCTGAGCCGGAACCGGGCCACTCTCGACGCCACGCCCTGTTTGATCCGGTCACGGAGTGACCGGACTCCTGAGCCGGATCCGGGTCAGTCTCGACGCCGCGCCACGTGTGATCCGGTCACGGCGTGACCGGACTCCTGGGTAGCCGCGGGCATCCTGCCCGCGGAATCGGCCCGCCGCGCCCTGGGTGATCCGGTCACGGCGTGACCGGACTCCTGAAGTTGGGCTTGAGCCGCCAGGCGCCGGAAGGGTGCGGCCGCAGGATGCCGACGAGTTCACCCGCCTCGTCGCAGGCGGCCACGGCGTCGGCCGGGGCAGGGGAGGGGGCG
>JBJTAA010000225.1:0-5836 GCA_046090525.1 Planctomycetota bacterium | reverse complement strand
GGCGTCCGGATCGCCGACCGGGCGGGCATCCCCGTCCGCGTGCTGCCGCCGGCGGGGCGGGGCGTGGAGCCGTGGAGCGAGTCGATCTTCGCAGCCTGCCGCCAGGCGCGGGCCGATCTCGTGGTGATGGCGGGGTTTCTGCACCTGGTGCGGGTGCCCCCTGATTTCGCGGGCCGGGTGATCAACATCCATCCCTCGCTCCTGCCCGCCTTCGGCGGCCAGGGGTTTCACGGGATGCACGTGCATCGGGCCGTGCTCGAGCGGGGCTGCACCGTCTCGGGCTGCACGGTGCATCTCGTCGACGACGAGTACGACCATGGCCGCGTGCTCCTGCAGAAGACCGTGCCCGTCCTGCCCGACGACAGCCCGGAGTCGCTCGCGGCCCGGGTGTTCGCGGCCGAGTGCGAGACGCTGCCGGAAGCGATCGCCCGGATCGCCGCCGGCCACCTACCATGATGCCGCAGAGCCCGTGATGACCCGGCGCCTGGCGTGATCCGGTCACGGCGTGGACGGACTCCGGGAGCCCGGTTCCGCCCCCAGGAGCCCGGTTCCGCCGGAACCGGGTCGGCACCGACACGATGTTTGACATGTCGCGGCGCGACCAGAATCCTGAGCCCCAGTTTGGTCGCCGTTACGCCTCCAACGTGCGGGATTCGCACGCCGTGACGCGTGCCGTGCCGGGGCTGCGCAGCCCCGGCCCGGCCCCTGCGGCTGCATTGCCGGCCCGGGCGTGCCGATCTATTATTGATGGTGTGTCCGGAGCGATCCGGGCGACCATCCCGCCGATCGACCACCACGGTCCGCGACCCGGGTGCCCCACCCGTCGTCGGCGACGCGGGTAACCCTGGCAGGAGCATGGCTCATGGGTTGCTCGAGGCTCGTCCTGGCCTGCGTGTCGCTGGCCTGCCTGGCCGACGTCGCCGGGGCCGCCGCGCCCGCGCGGCTGTCGTTCAATCGCGACATCCGGCCGATCCTGTCCGAGAACTGCTTCGCCTGCCACGGCCCCGACAACGCCAACCGGCAGGCCGGCCTGCGGCTCGATGCGTTCGAACAGGCCACGGCGGAGCTCGACAGCGGCGCCCGGGCGATCGTGCCCGAGAACGTGGCCGCGAGCGAGCTCATCGCCCGGATCATCTCGGACGACCCCGACTCGGTGATGCCGCCGCCGCATGCCAAGATCGGGCGGCTCTCGGATGAGCAGGTGGAGATTCTCGAGCGCTGGATCGCCGAGGGAGCCAAGTACGAACCGCACTGGGCCTTCGTGCCCCCGCTGAAGCCGGAGTCGGCGGCTGGCGGCGCGGCGGCGGCGATCGACGCGATCGTGTCCGGCAAGCTGGCGAAGCGTGGTCTCGCCTTGCAGCCCGAAGCGGATCGACGCACGCTCATCCGGCGGGTGTCGTTCGACCTCACCGGCCTGCCCCCGACACCGGCCGAGGTGGAGGCGTTCGTCGCCGACGCCTCGCCCGACGCCTACGAGAAACTCCTCGACCGGCTGCTCTCAAGCCCGCGGTATGGCGAGCGCATGGCGGCCGACTGGATGGACCTCGCCCGCTACTCTGACAGCTACGGCTTCCAGGTCGACCGGCCACGTCCCGACATGTGGCCCTGGCGCGACTGGGTGATCAGATCCTTCAACGACAACCTGCCCTGGGATCAGTTCGTCCTCTGGCAGGTGGCCGGGGATCTGCTGCCGAATGCGACCAACGAGCAGGTGCTCGCCACCGCCTTCAACCGGCTGCATCAGCAGGAGTGCGAGGGCGGTTCGGTCGAGGAGGAGTATCGCGTCAACCACGTCAATGACCGGGTGACGACCTTCGGCACGGCCTTCCTCGGCCTCACGTTCGAGTGCTGCCGGTGCCACGACCACAAGTTCGATCCGCTCTCGCAGAAGGACTTCTACTCCCTGTTCGCCTTCTTCGACGACATCGACGAGGCGGGGCTGTATTCATACTTCACGCCCGCCGTGCCCACGCCGAAGTTGCGGCTGCCCGACGAGCCGACCGCGGCGGCCCTGAGCAAGGCCGAGGAGGCCGCGGCCGAGGCGGCGGCCGACTGCGAGCGGGCGGAGGGCGTGGCCCGAGCGACGGTGGCTGACTGGCTGGCGGGGAAGACGCCGATGCTGCCCGCGCTCGAGGCGGCCGGCGGCATGATCCCGCACGAGATCGTCCGCTATTCGTTCGAGGGCCGCGGGCCCGACGGAAAGTTTCCGAACCTGCTGGGCAGCCGGGAGTCGGCGATCTCGCCGGACGAGAACGTCGTGGTGGACGACGAGCGGGGCGGCCGGCCGTGCAAGGCCGTCCGGCTCACGGGAGACCACCCCGTGGCGACGCCGATCGGCAACTTCCACCGCAGCCAGCCGTTCACCGTGGCGGCCTGGGTCAAGCCGGCCGTGAAGCATGAACGGGCGGTCATCTTCCACCGCTCCCAGGCCTGGACCGACGCGGGCAGTCGTGGCTACGAACTGCTCGTGGACGAAGGGCACCTCCGCTGGTCGCTGATCCACTTCTGGCCGGGCGATGCGGCGAGTGTGCGGTGTGTCGAACCGCTGCCCGTGGGCGAGTGGACGCACGTCACGGTCTCGAGCGACGGGTCGGGCCGGGCGGCCGGTCTGAAGATCTTCGTCAACGGCCACGCCGCGGCGACGGAGGTCATCCGTGACAGTCTCACCCGGGAGATCACCGGCGGCGGCGGCGACACGATCCGGATCGGCGAGCGGATGCGCGACATGGGCTTCAAGGACGGCCTCGTCGACGACTTCCGCGTGTTCGGCCGGGCGCTCTCGCCGCTCGAGGTGCGCGACCTGGCCGAGCCGGGCGTGCTGCAGGCGGCCCTCGCCGAGAAGCGGGATGCCGAGGCGCTCGGCGGCTACTACGCCGCGGCCTTCGCCGACGAGCCGGCCGCGGCACGGCTGGCCCTCGAGGCGGCCCGTCGCAGCCGCGACGATCTGGCCGAGAAGCCGCCGGAGATCATGGTGATGCGGGATCTGCCGCAGCCGAAGACGGCCTACATTCTCGAGCGGGGCGACTATGACAAGCGGGGCGCGGCGGTGGAGCCCGACACGCCCGCGGCGCTCCCGCCGTTCCCGGCCGATCAGCCGAAGAACCGCCTCGGCCTCGCCCGCTGGCTGATCGACCCCGATCACCCCCTGCTCGCCCGGGTGACGGTGAACCGGCTCTGGCAGTCGCTCTTCGGCATGGGGCTCGTGCAGTCGCCCGAGGATCTCGGCAGCCAGGCGCCCCGGCCGGAATATCCGGAGATCCTCGATCTGCTCGCCTGGCAGTTCTCCCATCCGGCGGCCGACGGCGGGCTGGCGTGGGACCTGAAGCGGCTCGTGAAGACGATCATGCTCTCGCAGACGTACCGGCAGCGGAGCATCGCCGACCCGAAGACGATGGCCGACGACCCGCTGAACACCTGGCTGGCCCGCGGCCCGCGGCACCGCCTGCCCGCGGAGATGATCCGCGACGGGGCCCTGGCCGCCTGCGGCCTCCTGGTGGAGAAGGTGGGCGGACCGCCCGTGAAGACCTACGACATGCCCGATTCGTTCAAGCCGGAGCAGGCCGACACGGGCGAGGGGCTCTACCGCCGCAGTCTGTACACGTTCTGGCGCCGCACCGGGCCCGCCCCGATGCTCGAAAGCTTCGACATGCCCAAGCGGGTCGTCTGCGTGGCGAAGCGCGACACGACCAACACGCCGCTCCACGCCTTCGTGCTGATGAACGGGCCGCAGTTCGTGGAGGCCGCCCGCGTGCTCGCGGAGCGGCTGCTCGTCGAGCACGGCGGCCAGGCCGACCAGGCGCTCGACCGGGCCTTCGAAATGCTCACCAGCCGGCCGCCCGACGAGGAGGAGCGACGAATCATCCGCCGGATGCACTCCGGCCAACTCGACTGGTATCGGGCCCGACCGGAGGAGGCCGCGAAGGTCCTGGGGGTCGGCGAGCAGAAGCCGGCCGGAACGGTGCCGGCGGTCGACCTGGCCGCCACCGCCGGCGTGGTGAACGCCCTGATGAACTACGATGGAAGCGTGGTGAAGCGATGAACTCGTTGCCGATCAACAGGCGTGACTGGCTCAACTCGTTCGGCCTCGGGTTCGGCGGCCTGGCGCTCGCCGAGCTGCTGGGGCGGGAGGCTGGGGCCCAGCAGCCGCAGGCCGACGGGGCCGGCGGCGTGCTCGGCGGCTTCCATCACCCGCCGAAGGCGAAGCGGGTGATCTATCTCTTCCAGTCGGGCGGCCCCTCGCAGCTCGATCTCTACGACCACAAGCCGCTGCTCAAGCAGCGCGACGGCGAGCAACTGCCCGACAGCGTCCGTGGCGGGCAGCGGCTCACCGCGATGTCGGGCAACCAGAGCTCGATCCCGCTGGCGGCATCCCCCTACGCCTTCGCCCAGTACGGCGAGAGCGGGGCCTGGCTCTCGGAGCTCCTGCCCCACACGGCCAAGGTCGCCGACAAGCTCTGCTTCATCCGCTCGATGTACACCGAGAGCATCAACCACGGTCCGGGCGTCACGTTCATGCAGAGCGGCTCGCAGATTCCGGGCCGGCCGAGCATCGGCGCCTGGCTCGACTACGGCCTCGGCAACGCCCACGACGACCTGCCGTCGTTCGTGGTGTTGATCACGAAGAACAAGTCGGGGCAGCCGCTGATGAGTCACCTCTGGGGGGCCGGCTTCCTGCCGACGAAGCACCAGGCCGTGAGGTTCCGGTCGAGCGCCGACCCGGTGCTGTACGTGAACAATCCCCCCGGCGTCGCGCGGGAGAATCGCCGGCAGTTGCTCGACGGCCTCCGCGAGCTGCACGAGCATCAGTTCGCCGAGATTCCCGACGCGGAGATCACGGCCCGGATCGCCAACTACGAGATGGCGTTCCGCATGCAGGCCAGCGTGCCCGAGGTGACCGACTTCGCCGACGAGCCGGCCCACGTGCTCGACATGTACGGGCCGGAGGCCCGGGATCCCGGGTCGTTCGCCGCCAACTGCCTGCTGGCCCGGCGGCTCGCCGAGCGGGGTGTGCGGTTCATCCAGCTCTATCACCAGGATTGGGACCACCACGGCGGGCTCAAGGGAGGCATCTCGAAGGAGGCCAAGCAGACCGACCAGCCGGCGGCGGCGCTCGTGCAGGATCTCGCCGACCGCGGGCTGCTCGACGACACGCTCGTGGTTTGGGGGGGCGAGTTCGGGCGCACGAACTACTGCCAGGGGCTCTACAAGCCGGGCAGCGACTTCGGCCGCGACCACCATCCGCGGTGCTTCACGATCTGGATGGCCGGCGGCGGCGTCAAGCCGGGCACCACCTATGGCGAGACCTGCGAGTATGGCTACAACGTCGTGAAGGACGGCGTGCACGTGCACGATTTTCACGCCACGATGCTCCATCTGCTGGGCATCGATCACGAGCGGCTCACCTACCGCTTCCAGGGTCGCCGGTATCGGCTCACGGACGTGCACGGCAAGATCGTGAAGGGCATCCTCGCCTGAGAGCCCGGCCGGGGGCTCGGCGGGCGGGGGGCCCGGCGGCAACGCCGGCTTCTGGCGGATTCTGCCTTGTCAGAGTGTGGCGATCGCGGCCACAGTTTGGCGTCTTTTTTCCCCGGAGTTGCCTGTGATGCACCTGTCCCGCCGCTCGTCCATCTGCCTCTTGCTCCTGTCGCTCACGGCCTTCGCCGGCCATGCGCGGCCCTGCCTCGCCCAGACTGCGCGGCAGCCCAACATTCTCGTCATCTGGGGCGACGACATCGGCCAGTTCAACGTGGGGGCCTACAACCTCGGGATGATGGGCTACAAGACGCCCAACATCGATCGGATCGCCCGCGAGGGAGCCCTGTTCACCGACTGGTAC
>JBJTAA010000224.1:0-13062 GCA_046090525.1 Planctomycetota bacterium | reverse complement strand
TAGTGGCTGTCGAAGATCATCGCCCGCAGCGTGGCCGCGGGATCTCCCTGCGGCGGCGGGATCCGCTCCACGACCGCCGCCAGGAGCTTGTCGATGCCGATGCCCGTCTTGGCGCTGACTTTCAGCACCTCGTCGGGGTCGATCGCCAGGCTCTGCTCCATCTCCAGGAGCACCTCGTCCACCCGGGCGTGCACCAGGTCGACCTTGTTGATCACCGGCACGATCGCGAGGTTCTGGTTGATCGCCGCGTAGGCGTTGGCCACGGTCTGGGCCTCGACGCCCTGGAAGGCGTCCACGAGCAACAGCGCCCCCTCGCAGCAGGCGAGGCTGCGGGAGACCTCGTAGTGGAAGTCGACGTGGCCCGGCGTGTCGATCAGGTTGAGCTCGTAGGTCTGGCCGCCGTGGCGATACTCCATCCGCACGGCCCGGGCCTTGATCGTGATCCCCCGCTGCCGCTCGAGCTCCATGTCGTCGAGCATCTGCTCCTTGAGCTGCCGCTTGTCCACGGTGCCGGTGGCCTCGAGCAGCCGGTCGGCGAGCGTGCTCTTGCCGTGGTCGATGTGGGCGATGATCGAGAAGTTGCGGATGTGCTTGCAGTCGATGGGCATGGCAGGATTCTACCGCCGCCGGTCCGCGAGGCGGGCGAGGCCCGCGGCCCCGATCGAGCCGGCGTCGCCGCCGAGGCTCGCGTAGCCGATCACGGTGTGGGCGGCGAGCGTGGGAAACGTCCGCCGGCGCACCTCGGCCCGGATCCGCTCCAGGAAGGCCCGACCGACCGCGGCCCGTTCTCCCCCGAAGGTCATCGCCCCGCCGAGCATCACGGCCTCCGGATCGATGGCGTGCATGAGCGACACGATCCCGATGCCCAGCCAGCGGGCCGTCTCCATCACGAGCTCGGTCGCGAGCCGGTCGCCCGCCTCCGCCTCCCTGCCGACGAGGATGGGCGTCAGCGGCTCTCCGCCGGCGACGGCCGCGGCCAGGGAGCCCGTCGCCCCCGCGGCGAGCGCCTCCTCCGCCCGCGAGACGAGCGACTTCGCGCTGCAGTAGGCCTCGAGGTGCCCCGGCTGCCCGCAGGGGCACATCCGGGCGGTCTCGGCCGGATCCACGATCATGTGGCCGCACTCCGAGCCGTGGCTGTGGGCCCCCTCGACGTTCAGGTCACCGATGATGATGCCCCCGCCGACGCCGGTGCCGAGCGTCAGCAGCACGAGCGAGTCGTAGTCGCGTGCCGCCCCCACCCAAAACTCGCCGTAGGCCGCGGCGTTCGCGTCGTTGGCGAAGGTCACCGGCAGGCCGCTGTGGACCGACACCCGATCCCGCAACGGGAAGTCGTCCCAGCCGACGAGGTTGCCGGCCCGCACGATCGTGCCGGCCGCCAGGTCGAGCGGGCCGGGCGAACCGACGCCGACCCGGGCGATGTCGGGCGTGGCGATGCCCGCCTGCCGGGCGAGCGTGTGCACCGCCTGGCCCATCCGGGCCGCGGCGTCCTCGGGGCCGCGGTCGGCGTGGGTCGGCTCGGTGTGGAAGGCGAGCAATCGCCCCTGGTCGTCGACGAGGGCCGCCTTGATGTTCGTGCCGCCCAAGTCGACGCCCGCGTAGAGCGGGCGCACCGCGGCGGCGAGCGGCACGAACGTGCGGGAGGCGGTCACAAGTCGGCCGCGACCGGCAGCCGCCCGGTCTCCACCGGCGGCGTGTCGCTCGTGCAGGCCTTCATGAACTCGACGAGATCGGCCCGCTCCTGCTCGGTGAGGTTGAGCGGCTTGATCTTGTCGCTGAGGTGGGGATTCGGGTGGCCGCCCTTGTCGTACCAGGCCACCACCTCCTCGAGCGTGGCCTGCGAGCCATCGTGCATGTAGGGGGCGGTGAGGGCGACGTTGCGGACGGTGGGAGTCTTGAACGCCCCCTTGTCCTTCTCCTCCTTCGTCACGACGAACCGGCCGAGATCGGGCTCCGCCGCGGCCATGCCGACGCCGAGGTTGTGATAGAGCTCGTCGCTGAGGTTGGCCCCCACATGGCAGGCCGTGCAGTTGGCCTTGCCGAAGAACAAGTCGCGGCCGCGCCTGGCCGATTCGCTCATCGGGTGGGCCTCGGCGGCCGCCTTGGCGGCGGCGTACTTGGCGGCGAGCTCCTCGTCATCGGCGATGTCCTCCTCATCCAGCTTCGTGAAGGGAAGGAGTTGCTCGTGGTAGTCGTAGGGCGACGGCCCCGTCACGATCACCCGCTCGAAGGCGGCGATCGCCTGCCCCACCCGGTCGATCGTGACCTCGCCGAAGATCGTCTCGAACTGCCGGCGATAGACGGGGATCTCGGCGAGCCGCTTGACCACGCCCTCGTGGGTGAAGCCCATCTCGATCGGGTTGGCGATCGGACCGACCGCCTGGGCCTCGAGCGAGTCCACCCGGCCGTCCCAGAACTGCTTGCCCGAGAGGATCCGGTTGAACGAGACCGGCGAGTTGCGGCCCCCCTTCTGGCCGTCGATGCCCACGCCGGTCTGCGTGTGGGCCGAGTAGCCCATCGACGGGTCGTGGCAGGAGGCGCAGGAGATCGTGGAGTTGGCCGAGAGCCGGGTATCGAAGTAGAGCTGGCGGCCCAGCTCGATCTTGGCCCGGGTGAGCGGGTTCTCCGCCAGCCCCTGGATCTGGCCGGCCCCCTGCGAGAGCCCCAGCGGCAGCTCCGGCTCGAGCACCACGTGGTTCTTCGGCTCGGCGAGCCAGGCATCGATCTGCTCGAGCGTGATCGGTCCCGTGCCCGGCACGCCGGACGTGAGCGCGGGGTCACCGAGCAAGACCTTTTCGGTCGCGGCAGCCGCCGCCGGCTCGGGCTCCGCGGCAGGCTTGGCATCCTCGGCCGGCTCTTTCTTCATCTCGGGCTCGGTCGCCGGCGCTTCCCCAGCGGGCTCGGCAGGCTTGGAGGCGAGCGCCGGCGGGCTCGACTTGGCGGCCTCATCGATCACCTTGTCGGCTGCAGCCTTCTCCTCGTCCATGCTCTTGCGGGCCTGCTCACCGCCCGCCGCCGGCGCCGGGGTCGCGGGGGCGGGTGCCATCTCGATCTCCTCGATCTCGACGACCTCCTCCTTCACGGCTCCTCCCTGAGGCGCGCAACCGGCAAGCGTCGCGCCCACGACCACCAGGCTCGCGGCAGCGTGCCACGACATCGGCCACGCGAAGCGGAATGGATGACGGATCATGTCTCGAGACTCCTCTCGTGCGGGCAAGACACGCTTGCCGGCCAGGCGGCGGGCGAGCGACCACCACATGATAGAGGCTTGGCGGGGGCCGGGAAACCGCCGGCGGAGAGCGGCCTTCAGCGGCGGCCCAGGACGTCCGGTGTCACGAGCCAGTCGAGTTCACCCGGCTGGCCCGGGCCGTCGTCCAGCGCGATGGCCGCGATCGCCCCCTTCGCCATCCGGACCGCGGCCGATCCGTCGCCGATCGACAGGGCCACCAGCCGCCCCACGCAGGGGGCATGGCCGACCCAGGCCACGCTGGCGGCATCCTGCTCGACCGTCCACTCCACGAGCGACTGCCAGTCGGATCCGGGCGCGAGTGCCTCGACCACCTCCACCCGCGGTCCGCCGGCCAGTTCGGCCGCGAGGATCTCGGCCGTTTCCCGGCAACGCACGAGCGGACTGGTGGCCACGAGATCGACCTGCATGCCCCGCTCGGCCAGTCTTCCGGTCATCCGCGCGAACCGCCGCCGGCCCTTGGGCGTGAGCCGGCGGGCATGGTCGAGACCGCCCGGGCCCTCGTCCTCGGCGACGGCATGGCGAACGATGTAGAGACGCGTGGTCAGCGTGGCCATGCGGCGATTCTGCTCACCCCGGCCGGCCACCGCAAGCGCGGGTCAGGCTCGGCGCCAGACCTCGTCCCAGGGGATGCCGGCCGCCGCCACGGTCGCCGCCGCCTCGTTCCGCCAGCGCCGGGCGTCGACGGGATAGCCCGCCGTGGCCGCCAGCCCCGGCTGCCGCCGCTGCCAGAGCTCGTTGAAGGCGAGCATCGCGAGCTCCCGGACATACTTCGCCGTCATGCTGGCCACCGCCACCGGGAGCCGTGCCTCCCCGCCCACCGCGAACTCGATCAGGTTGTCGGCCCCGAACCGGTAGCTGCTCCGCTCCGGCGTCTCCACGAGCGGCTGCACGAGCGGCACGCCGAAGCCGCGCGACACGAGCGGGGCATACCGCCGCCGGCCCCCGTGCCGGTCGCACCAGATCACGAGCGGCTCCGTGGCGGCCGCATCGCCGGCCACGGCCGCCGCCAGCCCGAGCGTGGCCTGCGAGAGGATGTCGCTCTTGTTGAGGCCCTGGTCGAGCAGAGCGTTGAACTCGGCCGGCTCCACGATGCGGCAGCGGACGGCGACGAGCGTGACGCCCGCGGCGACCAGTGGCTCGCGGACGAGCGCCGCAAGTTTCCGGCAGGCAGGGTCATGGTGATGCCGCGGCATGGTCACGCCCGCCAGCGGGCCCCCGCCATCCGCTCGGAGCGTCGCGGCGAAGTCCGACCAGCCGGCGGGTTCACCGGCACCGGCCAGCGCCGCCGCCACGAGCACGCCCCGCTCGAGGTCGGCGAGCCCCGCACCGGCCCGGTAGATCCGCTTCGAATCGCCCCACAGCACCTCGGCCCCCGTCAGCTCTGCCGCGGTCTGGGCCGTGGCCGCGAGCACGGCCTCCACCGCGGCCGGCTCCGCAGCCACGCGCCACGCCGTGGCTCCGATCACCAGCGGCCCGAGGTTCGGCCCGTAGCCCGCCTCGTCGGTGCCGATCACGAGCGTCACGCCGGGCCTCCGCCGCCGGCAGGCCACTGACGGCAGTATTCGTAGACGGCGATCGCCGTCGCCGTGGCGGCGTTCAGGCTGTGGGGCAGCCCGGCCATCGGGATCTCGGCGACGCGGTCGAGCAGGGCGAGTTCCTCCGCCGTGAGGCCCGTCCGCTCGTTGCCGACGACGAGCACCGTGCGCGACGCAAAGGTGAAGTCGAACAGCCGTTCGGACCCGGTCGCCTGCTCGAGGCCCACGATCTCCCGCCCCTCGGCCCGCAGCCGCTCGAGCACCGGCGGCAGGCTGCGGTGGATCTCGAGCTCGACCTCGTCGGCCCCGTCGCGGGCGATCCTGCCGAGCACCCGGGCCGCACCGCAGGCGATCACGCGGCGGATGCCGAAGCAGCCGCAGGTTCGTACGATGTGCGAGAGATTGACGTGGCTCCGCAGCGGCGGGCAGGCCACGACCAGCTCGCGGGGTGCCGCGGGAACCTCGGGAGGCTTGTGGCGGATGTGCTCGAAGCGTGGCATCGGGGGCTCGGTGAGGTCGGCGGCGGGCATGGCGACGCTCGCCCTGATCCTCGCCGGTTGCGGCACCCAGCGTCCAGACGGCGGCGCCGCGCCGGCGGCGGCGGGCAAGCCGGCCCCCGTCGAGGTCCGGCTGGTCGACCACGCCGGGCTCATGCAGGAGATCGAGCGGCACCGCGGCAAGGTGGTGGTGCTCGACTGCTGGAGCACCTCCTGCCCGCCATGCGTCAAGGAGTTCCCCGGGCTCGTGAGGCTGGCCTTGGCCCACGGCGACCGCGTGCGGTGCCTGTCGCTGTGTTTCGACTACGACGGGATCGGCGAGGCGAAGGACTTTCTTCCGCCGGTGCAGGCGTTTCTCGAGAAGGTCGGGGCCGGGCCGGTGGTCAACATGCTCTCGAGCGAGGAGGCCGACAGCCTCTCCAAGAAGCTCGAGCTCACCAGCGTGCCGGCGATCTTCGTCTGGAAGCCCGACGGGTCGCTCGCCGTCCGCTACGACGACGACATGGCCGCCCGCGAGCTCGGCCGGCCATTCACCTACGCCGACGTGGAAGAAACGGTGGCCAAACTGGTGCCGCAATGAGGCGGCCGACCGCGTCGCCTGAGTAATTGAGACTCACGGTTGCGGCACGGTAGACTCCCGTCCCCGGCGGCGACCGACAGCCGCCCTTCTGGCCGGACAGCGAACCACCATGAATCGATCCGCCGGCGGACAACACGTCGTCGCCTGCCTCGTGCTCGCCGTCGCCCTCGGCTGCGGGTCGGCGCGGCCGGCCAGGATTCCCGCGCCGCCGCTCGACCCGGCCGCCGTGGCCGACGCCGCGGCCGCCGCCGGGGGCCTCGAGAAACTGCCCGCGATCGCCTCCGGGAAGGCCGGCCTGGACACCGATGGCGACACCAAGGTGTCGCGGGACGAACTCATCGCCTGGCTCGAGCAGGTCCGCAATTCCAAGGTCGCGATCACGAGCCTGGCCGTCCAGGTGACGCACAAGGGCAAGCCGTTGTCGGGCGCCGCAGTGAAGCTCGTGCCCGAATCCTGCATGGGCGGCCGGATCCAGGAGGCGGCCGGCACGACCGACGACTCGGGGGTTGCGATGGTCGCGATCGCCGGTGCCGAATATCCCGGCGTCAACTGCGGCCTGTACCGGGTCGAGATCACCGGCTCCGGCAACGACGGCAAGCCCCTGGCGGCGCCGTACAACTCCCGGAGCACGCTCGGCGTGGCGGTCGGGGGCATGCTGCCCGAGAGCGGCATGGCCGTCTTCGAACTGAATTGAGCCGCCGATGACGAGCACCGAGGCGACGCGGATCCAAGGGGCCGGACCGGCCCGCCCCGGCGATGTCGTGCAGCCGCCGCTGGGCTACGGCCGCGAGACGGTCGAGTCGATCGTGGTGGCCTTCGTGCTGGCCCTGCTCTTCCGCTCCTTCGAGGCGGAGGCCTTCGTGATTCCCACCGGCTCGATGGCGCCCACGCTGATGGGTCGTCACCGCGACCTCGCCTGCGAGACCTGCGGCGAGGATTTCCGGGTCGGCTGCAGCAAGGAACTCGACGAGGGCAGCTGCCGGCTCGACCCCAGGGCCTTCGTGCAACGGGTCCGCTGCCCCAACTGCGGCGCCGTGACGCGGCTGACCGACACCTCCGGCAACTACGCCCACGCCTATCCCCCCTTCACCGGCGACCGGATCATCGTCGAGAAACTGGCCTACGACTTCGTGGAGCCCTCCCGCTGGGACGTGGTGGTCTTCAAGTATCCGGAGGACGCCCGGATCAACTACATCAAGCGGCTGGTGGGGCTGCCGGGTGAGACGGTGTTCATCGCCGGGGGCGATCTCTGGACGGCCCGCGGCGAGGCCACCCCCGCGATCGCCCGCAAGCCGCCCGACACGCTGCGGGCCATGCTCCAGCCCGTGCACGACAGCCGCCACGTGCCGCGGGCCCTGCAGGCCGCCGGCTGGCCCACGGCCTGGAGCGACTGGTCGGCCGAAGGGGAGCAGCCGCGGTGGACGACCGCCGACGGCGGCCGCTCCTTCGCCGTCGCGGCGGCGGCGGGCACGGCGACGCTCCGCTGGCGGCATTTCGTGCCCGAGGACTGGGAGGGCGAGGGGAGCCGTCTGCCCCAGCCCGAGCCCGTGCTCGTGGGCGACTTCCAGCCCTACAACCAGGCGCCCGAATACGTCTCGCTCCACCGCGATCCGGCCTCGAAGGCGCTGCTCGACGGAGCGCACTGGGTGGGCGACCTGGCCGTCGAACTCGACCTCGAAAGCCGTAGCGACACCGGTCGGGTGGTGCTCGATCTGGTGGAGGCGGGCCGGCGGCACACCTGCTCCTTCGACCTGGCCAGCGGCGCGGTCGTGCTCGCCGGGGCCGAGCCGGCGGCCGTGAAGGCGACGGCCAGCACGCCGGTTCGCGGCCGCGGCCGGTGGCGGGTCTCGTTCGCGAACGTCGATGACGAGCTGTCGCTGTTCGTGGACGGCCGGCCGGTGGCCATGGCCGAGCCGGCCTCGTGGAATCGATCGCTCGAGGAGGCGGGGGCGGCGCGGCCGGTGGTCCGGGGCGGCCGCCCCGGGGCGACCGAGCCGGACGACCTCGCTCCGGTGGGCGTCACCGCCGAGTCGGCCGACATCACCGTCGCCGACCTGCGGGTGCTCCGCGACATCTACTACGTCGCCAGCGGCACGCAGGCGGCCCTGCTCGGCCGCGAGGCGGAGGAGCCGATGGTCGCCTACCCGCTTCTGGACGACCAGTTCTTCATGCTCGGCGACAACTCCTCTGCCAGCAAGGACAGCAGGGCCTGGGGAACGCCCGAGGAGCCGATCCACCACGTCGACCGCCGGCTGCTCACCGGCCGGGCGCTGGTGGTCTTCTGGCCGCACGCCGTTCCCACCCCCTGGAACGTGAAAGTGGCCGAGCGCTGCGGCTGGGAACTGCGATTGCCCTGCCTGCCCAACTTCGCGAGGATGCGGTTCGTGAAATGACCGGCCGGGATGGCCGCCACCGCGAGGCGCAGGGATGTCGCTCTTATCGGTCGAGGGGCTCGTCAAGAACTACGGCCGCCGCCGGGTGGTCGATGGCGTCGACTTTCACGTCGATCACGGGGAGATCGTGGGGCTGCTCGGCCCCAACGGCGCCGGCAAGACGACGAGTTTCCGGATGACCTGCGGGATGGTGATCCCGGATGCGGGCCGCGTGCTCCTCGACGACGCCGAGGTGACCGACTGGCCGATGTACAAGCGGGCGCGCGACGGCGGCATGGGCTACCTCGCGCAGGAGCAGAGCGTGTTCCGCAAGCTCACCGTCGAGCAGAACCTGCTGGCGATCATGGAGCTCGTCGGCATGGCGCCCAAGGAGCGGCGGCGGCGGTGCGAGGAGCTGCTCGAGCAGTTCGACATCGGCCGGATCCGCCGCTCGAAGGCCCACTACATCTCCGGCGGTGAGAAGCGGCGGCTCGAGATCGCCCGCTGCCTGGTCACCGAGCCGCGGATCATCCTCCTGGACGAGCCCTTCACGGGCATCGACCCGGTCACGATCCACTCGATCCAGAAGATCATCCAGGGGCTGCGGGACGACGGCATCTCGATCCTGATCACCGACCACCGCGAGCGGGAAACGCTCGCGATCACCGACCGCAGTTACGTGATCCGGGCCGGCAAGGTGCTCTGCCACGGCACGGCCGAAGAAGTCCTCAATCACCCCGACGCCAAGAAGTATTACTTCGGCGAGAGTCATGGCGTGACGGCGGCGTAACCACCGGCAACGACTCGACCGGCACCGCACGAAGCGGTGCCTTGCCTGCGAGGGAACCCTCGGCGTTCCCGCCGCAGGCCCAAGCGTGAACGGGCCAGGGACGGCCGTTCACGCGCGAAAACAAGAAGTATTACTTCGGCGAGAGTCATGGCGTGACGGCGGCGTAGCTCCGGCACAGCGCGGCGCTCGCATTTTGCGGGGGAGCCCGGACGCCGGATGGCGAGGGCCCGAGCCCGGTCGGCACCTGGGCTGCGGTTCGGGACCGCCCCCGCCCCGTCGCCGGACGTTCGCTGCGGCCATCCTGGCCTCCGCTCACTCCGTGCTGGCTCCCGGGGCATGGGCAGTCCCTCACGGAACAGTCGTTTGGAGCCTTCGCGCAGATCGGCACGCCCCCGAGGACGCCCTCGGGCACGTCGGTGACGAGGTGACCGTCGAGTTCGTCGTCAAGGGCGGTCGCAAGCTCGATGACAAGGAGATCTGCTTCCTCAACTCGAAGCAGAATCATCGCGACAGCGACACGTTCACCGCCGTGATCTTCCGCACGGGCCTGGCCCGCTACGCCGCCGACGGCATCGAGGATCCCGCCGCGACGTTCCGCGACAAGCGAATCCGCGTCAGCGGCGTCGTCGAGGAGCGGAACGGCCAGGCCCAGATCGTGGTGGCCAGCCCCGCCCAGATCGAGGTCGTCGCCGAGGATGAGCCGGCCGACGACGAGAGCGCCGACGACTGAGCGCCGACCGCCGGTTCCGGGCGACGCGTGGCCGCAGGCTTCGAGGCCGCCGGGACGCGGCCGCCGCCTCAGCCGCCCCCGCGCGTGGACAGGCTCTTGACCGTGAGGACGGCGCCCACGCTCATCAGGGCGAGGCCGAGCCAGCGGGGCGGTTCCACGACCTTGCGGAGCGTCGGTGCCTGCCACATGGCCGGGGCCTGCTGGCCGCCGCCGCCCAGCCGGGCCGCGACGAAGTGGCTCGACCGCTCGTTGAGCGTGAAGGATTCGACGACGCGGAACTGCACCCCGAGCAGGAACAAGAGCAGGCCCGCGAGCAGCAGGCTGTGTCGGTTCGCGGCCATGGTGCACTCCAGGAGCGGCCGGGTGGCCGCACGCTGTCTCATCCATCGTTCCCGGCGGCCGGGTCGCTGGAGTCACGGCGTGGATGGCCGGGTTTTTTGGGGTATTCCGGCGATGACGGCTGCCGGACCGGGGCGGCGCTGCGGCCCACAGACCGGGCAACTCGGGCAAGCCGGGCAAGCCGGCGGCGACCCTGCCGAAAAATCCTGCTGAAACGGTCGTGCCGACGACGATGGAAATGCCGAAGGCGCGTGGCTTTCCCGCGCCGAGACCTCGCAGGACCTCCGACCGTGACCGCCTCGCTCAACAACTGGATCGTGCGGACGCTCGCCGGCATCGTGGTCGCCGGTGCCCTGACGCCGGCGGCACGAGCCGCCGACGCCGCTCCGGAGCCGGTTGCCGGCACCGCCGGCCCATCCGTGCTCGAAGACGGCCTGGTGCTCGGGCCCACGACCGAGGCCGAGGCGGCGCCAGTGCCTCCCGAGCCGGCCGTGGCCGCGGACGCGGAGCCGCTGCCCGCCCCGCCCCGGCTCGCCGAGCCCGTGGTCACCGAAAATGCGGTCGTCTCGAGTCCCGGGTTGATGGATGTCTCGGCGCTCGATGGGATGCTGATCGACGACGGCGCCCTCGACGAGATGCCCTTCGAGGCATCCTCGGGCCGCTGGTTCTGGAACGGCGGCTGGTACGTCGGTGGCGAGAGCCTGTGGATGGACCGCAGCCGCAACAACCGCCGGATCATCGCGGCCGACGTCGGCACGCGGGATGTCGTCTACACCACCTTCGCCCAGCCCTTCAACGTGGCCCCCGGCGCCCGGGCCACGATCGGCAAGTCGCTCGGCCGCGACTATCTCGACCGCGACCGGTTCTTCGAGTTCGTCTACTACGGCGGCATGGCCTACGAGGATGCCGACGGCTGGAACGCCGTGTTCGGCAACTCGCTGTTCACGCCGCTCGACTACGGCGCGCCCGGCTTCAACGCGGCCGGCACCTACGCCACCACCCTCAACTCCGACTTCAACAGCTGGGAGTGGAACTACAAGCTCCGCCGCCGGCTGGGTCGCGACCAGCTCGTGATGTCGCCCGGCGGCAACTGGACGCGGCACGCCGAGCGGGGCTGGCTGCCGGCCCTGATCATCGGCACGCGGCTGGCCAACGTGAACGAGGACTTCTCCTTCACGAGCCTCCGACCCGGCACGAGCACCGAGGACTTCGGCGGCCGGTACGTGATCAACACCGGCAACTGGCTCCTCGGGGCGAACCTCGGCGGCGAGCTGATCAGCCAGAACGAGTTCTACTACTGGGGTCTCCGCGGCCGGGCGGCACCGGCCCTCTCCTTCGCCAACACCTCCCAGTCGGCGGTGGGCGTCAACACCACCCAGCAGGGCGCGCGGGGCACGACCAACTTCTCCGACGAGGCCTCGCGAACCGGCGCCGGCTTCATCGGCGACCTGACGCTGTTCGCCGGCTGGCAGATCACCCCCAACTTCTCGCTCCAGGTGGGCTACGACTTCCTCTGGGTGGCCGGCATGGCCACGGCCACCAGGCAGTTCAACCTCGACAACCGCGACAACAACGCGATCGACGTCGGCGGTCAGACCTTCTACAACGGCCTGTCGTTCGGCTTCTACGGCAGCTGGTGAGGGCCGCGGACGACGACGGCCACGGCCTGGCCGGTCGAGGAGAGATTGACCTTCACCGCCGTCGCCGGCTGGCCGGCGAGCGGCTCGCCGTGGACCACGTTCACCGGGCATTCGGGGTCGGGCGTCTCGTAGTTGAGCGTCGCCGGCACGAGCCCCCGCGCGAGGCCCGCGAGGCTGGCCACGAGCTCGACCGCGCCGCCGCCGGCTCCGAGGTGTCCGAAGCTGCTCTTGGTGGCCGTCACCGGCACGGCGCCCAGTTCCGCGGCGATCGCCTGTGCCTCGGCCCGGTCCATGGGCACCGTGCCCACGCCGTGGGCGTTGACGTGCCCGACCTCGGCTCGGGCCAGCCCGGCCGACTCGCAGGCGGCGCGGATCGCCAGCCGGAGGGCCCGCCCGGTCAGCCCCTTGCGGTGCGCCCCGGGCTCGCACCGGGCCGCCACGGCCACGAGCTCGCCCCGGATCGTCGCCCCGCGCCGCTCGGCATGCTCGCGGGCCTCGAGCACGATCGCCCCCGCCCCTTCGCCGTTGACCAGCCCGTCGCGATCGCGGTCGAACGGGCGGCAGGCCCCCTGGAAATCGTGTGCCCGGTGCGACAGCAGCGCGTCGCCCCGGGCCACGAGGGCCGTCGGGTGCAGCCGGCAGCCCGTCCCGCCGGCGAGCATCACGTCGGCCCAGCCGCGGGCGATGACGCTCGCCGCCTCGGCCACCGCCAGCAGCCCCGAGACGTCGCCGAGGACGATCGTGTTGTTGGGGCCGCGCGCGTCGTGGGCGATGGCCACGTGCGACGCGGTCATGTTGGGGAGGTGCTTGAGCAGCCAGAGCGGATGGAGGTCCTCGTGGATCGCCTCCGACCAGGTGCCGAAATCGAATTCGCCGCCCGCCAGCGCCCGGCGGTAGGTGTGCTCGAGATCCTCGAGGTCGGCGTAGATCATGTCGCCGCCCAGGACCACGCCGAAGCGCTCCGGGTCGACGGCGCCGGGGACGAGGCCGGCGTCGGCGAGGCCTATGTCGGCCGCTGCGAAGCCGAACTGCATGTCCCGGCTCATCACCTTGAGGCTCTTGCGCGGCCTGATCCACTGCTTCGGGTCGAAGTCGCCGATCTCGCCGCCGAAGGGCACCGTGAGCGTGCTCGAATCGAAGCGCTCGATGCGGCGCACCCCCGACCGCCCCGAGACGAGGCCGTCCCAGAACGCCTCGGGACCGATCCCCAGGGGACTCACGATCCCCAGGCCCGTGACGACGACTTCCCGGCCATGTTCCATGCCCGAAACCCTAAACCAACCCACCAGCGGCGGGAAGTGGTCATCGACCCGCCCCGCGGCGCGCGGGGAG
>JBJTAA010000223.1:0-11361 GCA_046090525.1 Planctomycetota bacterium | reverse complement strand
AAGAAGGCGAAGTAGCAGCCCAAGAGTCCGGTTCCTCCGGAACCGGTTCCAGCCGCCCCAGGAGTCCGGTTCCTCCGGAACCGGATCACCCGAAACGTCGCGTCGACTCCGCCCCGGTTCCAGCGGAACCGGGCTCCTGAGGACGCCACGTCACCGCCGCGGGTGGAACCGCTCGTGAACCGACTTGAGCCGGCCCGCGTCGACGTGGGTGTAGCGCTGGGTGGTGGCGATGCTGGCGTGGCCCAGCATCTCCTGCACGTGCCGCAGGTCCACGCCGCCGGCCACGAGATGGGTGGCGAACGAGTGCCGCAGGGTGTGGGGGCCGATGCCCGGCGGAATGCCGGCGGCGGCGGCGTGCTCCTGCACGATCTCCCAGATCCGCATCCGCGACAGACGGTTGCCCCGGGACGAGAGCACGACCCACGACGGCTGGCCGCCGGCGCGGGCCGCGAACTGGCCGCGGGTGCTCTCGAGCCAGGCCGACATGGCGGCAATCGCCCGCTTGCCCAGCGGCACGACCCGCTCCTTGTCGCCCTTGCCGCGACAGGTGCAGAAGGCCTCGCCGAGGTGCACGTCGGCCAGCCGCATGGCCGACACCTCGGAGGCCCGGCAGCCCGTCGCGTAGAGCAGCTCGAGGACGGCCCGGTCGCGGCGGCCGACGGCCGTCTTCGGGTCGGGGGCGGCCAGCAGCCGATCCACCTGCCCCGGCGAGAGCGTGCCGGGCATCGCGTCGTCGGGCCGGCCCGGGGCGAGCAGCTCGGCGGGGCTCTCCGTCACCACGCCCTCCAGCTGCAGGAAGGCGTAGAAGGTCCGCAGCGTGGCCGCCTGCCGGGCGACGCTCGCGCGGGCCAGGCCCCGCTTCGCCAGCGCGGCCAGGTAGTCGCCGAGGTCGCGGACGGACATCGCGCCGGCCGCCCGCCCGCCGAGCCAGGCGGCGAAGTCGCGGAGGTCGCGGGCGTAGGCGGCCTGCGTGTTGCCCGACAGGCCGCGCTCGTGGCGGATGTGCTCGAGGAACCGCTCGACGAGCAAGCTCGTCGCGGTGGGCGCGACCTCCACCGGACCCGAGTCGAGGATGATCCGGCGGGTGCGGGCCATGGCGTGCGACTCGTAGACGCCCCCCGGCGCGAACCTGGGGGATGACGGCTTCCATTCCGCCCGAGGGAAATCACCTGGTCTTGTCGGCTGGCACGCGGCATCCCCCTTGCTCGCGCACGGGGGCTTCAATCAACACTCGACGACGACCCCTGCAACCCGTTGCGGCACCCCGGCCCGGGAATCGTTCCGGCTACGCGTCGTAGCCGAGGTTCGGGGCCAGCCACCGCTCCACCTCGACGACCGGCATCCCCTTGCGGGCCGCGTAGGACTCGACCTGCTCCCGCGTGATCCGGTCCACGGCGAAGTATCGGCTTTCCGGGTGGGCGAAGTAGAGCCCGCTGACGCTCGCCGCCGGCATCATCGCGCAACTCTCCGTAAGCGTCATTCCCGCCGCCCGCCCGGCGTCGAGGAGGGCGAAGAGCGTCCGCTTTTCGGTGTGGTCCGGGCAGGCCGGGTAGCCCGGGGCCGGGCGAATGCCCCGATACCGCTCCTCGATCAGATCCTCCCCCGAGAGGCTCTCGTCGCGGCCGTAGCCCCACTCCCGACGCACCTTCGCGTGGAGCCACTCCGCGAACGCCTCGGCCAGCCGGTCGGCCACGGCCTTGGCGAGGATCGAGCGGTAGTCGTCATGCTCCGCCTCGTAGCGGCGACAGAGCTCCTCGCAGCCGTGCCCGGCCGTGCAGGCGAAGGCGCCCACGTAGTCGGCCCGGCCGCTCTCCCGCGGGGCCACGAAATCGGCCAGGGCGTGGAACACGTCCTGCCCCTTCCGCTCCCACTGCTGCCGCAGCGTGTGGAGCCGGCCGAGCTCCGCGGTCCGCGATTCATCGGTGAACAGGACGATGTCGTCTCCCTCGGCGTTGGCGGCGAAGAAACCGTAGACCCCCTTCGCCACGAGCGCCCGCCCGCGGGCCACCTCGTCGAGCATCGCGAGGGCGTCCTCGTGGAGTTTCCTGGCCTCCTCGCCCACGACCGGGTCGGTGAAGATCGCCGGATATTTGCCCTTGAGCTCCCAGGAGAGGAAGAAGGGTGACCAGTCGATGAACGGGATCAGCTCCGCGAGCGGCACGTCGTCGAGCACGCGGGTGCCGAGGAACTCGGGCACGGCGATCTCCGCCGCCGCCCAGTCGGTCGTCCAGCGCTGCGCACAGGCGGCGGCGTAGGAGACGAGCTTCGTCGTCTGGCGGGCCTTGAAGTTCTCGACGTCACGGGCCTGCGCCGCCCGGTTGGCCCGCGAGAACTCCTCCTTGAGCCCGGGGCTCAGGAGCTTCTCGACCACGCCCGCGGCCCGCGACGCGTCGGGCACGTGGATCACGTCCTGCGAGTAGCAGGGGGCGATCTTCACGGCCGTGTGCCGTGCCGAGGTGGTGGCGCCGCCGATCAGGATCGGCATCCGGAGCTTCGCGTGCTCGAACTCCTTGGCCACCTGCACCATCTCGTCGAGGCTGGGCGTGATCAGGCCCGACAGCCCGACCACGTCGGCCTCGTTGCGGATCGCCTCCTCGATGATCTTGGTGCAGGGCACCATCACCCCCAGGTCGATCACCTCGTAGCCGTTGCAGCCGAGCACCACGCCCACGATGTTCTTGCCGATGTCGTGCACGTCGCCCTTGACGGTGGCCATCAGCACCTTGCCGCGAGACTGGTTGGCGGTGCCGGCGGCCGCCTTCTCGGCCTCCATGTAGGGGAGCAGGTGGGCCACGGCCCGCTTCATGACGCGGGCGCTCTTCACCACCTGCGGCAGGAACATCTTGCCTTCGCCGAAGAGATCCCCGACCGTCTGCATGCCCCGCATCAGCGGGCCCTCGATGATCTCGAGGCTGGTGGCGTAGTGGCCGCGGGCCTCCTCCACGTCCTCTTCGACGTGGTCGGCGATCCCCTTGATGAGCGCGTGGGCGATCCGCTCCTCGACCCCCAGGCTCCGCCAGGTGTCGGCCGCCGCGATGTCGGCGGGGTCGCGGCCCTTGACGGTCTCCGCGAAGGCCACGAGCCGCTCGGTGGCGTCGGGTCGGCGATCGAAGAGGACGTCCTCGATCTTCTCCTTGAGCTCGGGCTCGATCTCCTCGTAGACCGCCAGCTGCCCGGCGTTCACGATGCCCATCTCCATCCCGGCCCGGATCGCGTGGTAGAGGAAGCAGGCGTGCATCGCCTCCCGGACGGGATCGTTGCCCCGGAACGAGAAGGAGATGTTGGAGACGCCCCCCGACACCTTGACCGCCGGCATCGCCTCCTTGATCAGGCGGGTGGCCTCGATGAAGTTCCTGGCGTAGGCGTTGTGCTCCTCGATGCCCGTCGCGACGGTGAGGATGTTGGGATCGAAGATGATGTCCTCGGGGGCGAAGCCGGCCTCCTCCGTCAGCAGCCGGTAGGCCCGCTTGCAGATCGCCACCCGCCGCTCGACGTCGGTCGCCTGCCCCTCCTCGTCGAAGGCCATCACGACCACCGCCGCCCCGTAGCGGCGGATCGTGCGGGCCTGGCGGAGGAAGGGCTCCTCCCCCTCCTTCAAGCTGATCGAGTTGACGATCCCCTTGCCCTGGATGCACTTGAGCCCCGCCTCGAGCACCTCGAACCGCGAGGAGTCGATCATGATCGGGACCTTCGCCACCTCCGGCTCGCTGGAGAGCAGCGTGAGGAACTTGGTCATCACCTTCACGCCGTCGAGCATTCCCTCGTCGACGTTGATGTCGATGATGTTGGCGCCGTTCTCGACCTGCTGCCGGGCGACGCCGAGGGCCTCCTCGTAGCGTTCCTCCTTGATCAGCCGGGCGAAGGCCCGCGAGCCGGTCACGTTCGTCCGCTCCCCCACGATCGTGAAGCTCGTCTCGGGCCGGATCTCGTACATCTCGAGGCCCGAGTAGCGGCTGCGCCGCGGCGGCGGGGAGGGCTTCCGCGGCGGGTATTTGGCCATCACCTCGGCGATCGCCTTGATGTGCGCGGGCGTCGTGCCGCAGCAGCCGCCCACGATGTTGAGCCAGCCCGCCTGCGCGAACTCCTCGAGCACGCTCGCCATCATCTCGGGGGTCTCGTCGAAGCCGCCGAGGGCGTTGGGGAGGCCGGCGTTGGGGTAGACGCTCACCGGGATCGGCGCGATCGCCGCGAGGTCGGCCACGTGGGTGCGGAGTTTCTCCGGGCCCAGCGCACAGTTGATCCCGACGCTCAGGAGGTCGAAGTGCTCGAGGCTCGTCCAGCAGGCCTCGACCGTCTGGGCGGAGAGCGTCCGGCCCCCCTCGAAGATCGTGAACGACGCCATCACGGGAACCCGGACGCCGGTGTCGGCGAACACCTGCTCGATGGCGTAGAGGCAGCTCTTGAGCACGAGCGTGTCGAAGGCCGTCTCGGCGAGGAGCACGTCGACGCCCCCTTCGATGAGCGCCTCGATCTGCTCGCGGTAGGCCGCCACCATCTGGTCGAAGGTGACGTCGCGGTGGCCGGGGTCGGCGACGTTGCCGGCGATCGAGAGCTGCTTGTTGGTCGGGCCGATCGAGCCGGCCACGAACCGAGGCCGGGAAGGGTCGCGGGCCTCGGCGGCGGCGGCGGCCTCCCGGGCCAGCCGGGCCGCGGCCAGGTTCAGCTCACGGGTGTGCCGCTGCAGGCCGAAGTCGGCCAGCGCCACGCTCGTCGTGCCGAACGTGCAGGTCTCCACGATGTCGCTGCCGGCCGCGAAGTAGGCGGCGTGGATCTCGCGGATCGCATCGGGCTGCGTCAGCGGCAGGACGTCGATGCAGTTCTTGAGATCGCGGTGGTGGTCGGCGAACCGCTCGCCCCGGAAGCCCCGCTCGTCGAGGCCGAGGGCGTGCACCATCGTGCCCATCGCCCCGTCGAGCATGAGGATCCGGCGGTCGAGGAGCGAGCGAAGCAGGTCGTGACGAGAGGCGGAGGCTTTGGGCATCAAGAGTGGCGAGGAGGCAGACTGGCGAAACGAGGGGCGGTTTTCCGGCTGGGAAACGGGGCCGCCATCCATGCCTCGCATCATAGGCGAAGGGGCCTGCCCGGCCTATCGGCATGGGCGGATGACGCACTTCGTCGCAGCCTCCACCCCCCGAGCACGCGGGCCCCGCATCGGTGGCTCAAGCGGGCCACCGCGAGAGGACGATGGCAGCGGCGGGGAATCGCAGGGAGCGGCGGCCGTGCGCGTGTTGGCGACATTTCCGGAGCTGGTCGGGCCGCCGCCGGCAGCCGACGCCACGGGCCATGCGCCGCCGGCCGACCATGACGCCGGCGTCAGGCCGGTGGAGGCATCCATCGAGCCGCCGCCGCCCGTCCGGCCCCGCGGCCTGCGGCCGATCAGGGTCACGCCCAGACCGCGGTTTCCCCTGGCCTCGATCGCCGCGCTCGGGCTCGTGACGGCGGTGCTCTGGATGCTCGTGGCCATGCGCGAGGCCGCGACGCCGGGCCGCCGCGGCCCGGAAGAAAGGCTGGCGGCCGAGCCCGTCGCGGAGGCGGTGCGATGACGCTCGACGCGATCGATCGGGCGTTCATCGCCCGCTGGGAACAGCGCGCGGCCACGGGCCTGCCGCCCGCGAGCGCGGGAGCCGGCTCGGTTTCCGCGGGTTGGAAACCCGCGGCCACGAGAGAGACCGACGATCGGGCGCTGCCCGCGCCGGCACGATCCGACGGCGGCACACCGACGGCCCCGGATGCCGCGCCTTCGACGCCGCTCGTGCTCGCCGATCCAGGCCTCGTGGAGCGGCTGCTGGCGGCTGGCCACGACCAGTGGCTCGCGCTCGCCGCCGAGGTCGAGTCGGCCAGGCTCGCCGGCCACCGGGTGATCGCCATCGCCGGCGGCGAGCGGGGCGAGGGCCGCACGACGCTCGTCGCCTGCCTGGCTCGGGTGCTGCGCGACCGCGGTCGGGAGGTCGTGGTGCACGCCTCTACCGCCGACCTCGCCACCTGCCCCGCGGACGGCGGCCGGCTCCATGACAAGCGGATCGTGCTCGTCGACGCCGGGGTCTGGTTCCCGCCCGGCCCGATCCGCCGGCACCGCCTGCTCGTGGCGAGCCTCGGCTGCGATGCGGCCATCCTCGTGCGGCGCGCCGACCGCCAGCCGGCGCCGGCACGGGAAACGGTGCTGGCGGCCGTCGGTGTCACGCCCCTGGGCGAGGTGCTCACCTTCGCCCCCGCCGCCTGTGCCACGGCGTCGACCTCCGGAGCCGCCTGATGCCCCCCTGCCCCATGCCCCTGACCGAGCCCCAGTCGGCCGCCCTGGCGAAGCTCGCCTGCGGCGTGACCGGCGGCGAGGGGCTCGCACTGCTGTGCGGTCCGCCCGGCGTCGGCAAGACGACGGTGCTCGAGCGGCTCGCGGCAGACCTGCGGGCGCTCGGCCGGTTGGTCGCCAGCGCCGACGTGGCCGGCCTGCTCGAGCCTTCCGCCTCGCCGGCCGACATCGTGATCGCCGACGACGCCCACCTCGCCGATGCAGCCGACCTCGGCCGGCTGCTCGCCCGCTGCCGCACCGCCTGGTCCGGGGCGGTGCTGGTGCTGGCCGGCGAGGGCAGATTGCTGACACTCCTCGCCCGCGACCCACGCCTCTCACAGGCCACGAGGATCCGCGCGATCCTGCTGCCGGGCAGCCTCGCCGACACCGCCGCGCTGCTCGAGCGCCGCGCGGTCGCCGGTGGCATGCGGCTCGACGAGCGGGCGGTCGCCATCCTCCACGAGATCGCCGGTGGCACGCCGGCCGGCGTCATGCGACTCGCCGAACTGGCCGACGTGGTGGCGAGCTCACGCCCCGACGGCCAGGCCACTGCGGCCGACATCGAGGCGATCCACCGCCGCCTCGCGCCCCAGGCGGCGTGAGCCGGAGTTCGCTCCAGCTGCAACTTGAAAACCCATTCCGCGGGCAAGATGCCCGCGGCTACTTTCGAGGCAGCGGCGAACGGCGTTCGTGCAGGGCGCGACACAGGACCTGCGAGGGGTTGCCCATGCCCCGGAGCCGGCCTTGGCAGCGAGCGAAGGCAGGATGCCGAGAGCGAGCTGGCACGGAGTGAGCGGAGGGCAGGATGCCCTCCGCGAACGTCCGGCGATGGGGCATGGGCAACCCCGAGCCCGCGCGCACGCCTCGGCCTCGAGCGTGATCCGAATCCGGGCAGCGCTTGGCCGGAGCCCTCACCGGGCCGCGCGTTCGGCGGCCGTGCGGGCCAGATAGACGGCCACCGAGTCGGGGCCGGGCGGACCGGGCCGCCGGTCGGGGGCGAAGGGAGCGATGTCGAGCGGCGGGCGGCGGCCCTCGACGAGGTCGGCCACGATCACGGCCGTGCCGGTGGACTGGTGGAGGCCGGCCCGGAAGTGCCCCGCCGCCACGAGCGCATTGTCGCAGGCGGGTGCGCGGCCGATCGAGGGCAGGCCATCGACCGTGCCCGGCCGCAGGCCCGCCCAGCTCATCTCGACGGTGGCCGCCGAGAGATCACCGAGCAGTTCGGCGGCGACCACGAGCAGCCGTTCGATGTCGGCGGGCACGGCGGAGCGATCGAAGCCGACGTCCTCGATGGTCGAGCCGGCGAGAATCCTTCCGTCCTCGCGGGGCACGAGGTAGTCGAGGCCACGGTTGACGACGCGGGAGAGCACCTGACGCGGCAGCTTGAGCAGCGCGATCTGACCGCGGATCGGCCGGGTCTCGATCGCCAGCCCGAGCGACTCCGCGAGCCGTCCCGACCAGGCTCCCGCCGCGAGCACGTACCAGTCGGCGACGACCGTCTCCGTGCCGGCCGGTGACTCCACCTCCAGGCCCGTGACGCGGCCTCCGGCGACGTCGATCGCCGTGACGGTGCAGTCGTGCGAGAGCGTCACGCCGCGGGCCGTGCACGACCGCTCGAGCGCCTCGAGGTGTCGCGGGGGCCGGATCCGCATCTCGTCCGGGAGCAGGAAGCCGCCCACGAGCCGCCCGGCCGTCACGGCCACCGCGAGCGCGGGCTCGATTCGGGCGAGGTCGGCCGCCTCGAGCCAGTCACACCGCGCCTGCCGCGCCCGCCAGGAGTCGGCCACGTCGCGGAGCCTGGCGAGCCCGGCGGCGTCGGCCGCCAGGTGCAGGCCGCCGCAGGCACCGAGCTCGTTGTCGATGCCCGTCTCGTCGCGCAGTTCTTGGGCCCAGCGGCGGTGCAGCCGGTCGCTGTAGGCCGTGAGCGCCGCGTTGGGATTGGTCGCCGGGTCCGCCGGCTCGGGCGCCGGCGGAAAGATGCCCGCCGCGGCCCAGGACGCCGTGTCGCGCCGCTCTTCACGGGCCAGCACCCGCACCCGCCGGCCCCGGCCGGCGAGCTCCCGCGCGATCGAGAGACCGACGATCCCTCCTCCGATGATGCAGCAGTCGAGGTTCACGGGCGGAGCTCAGCTCACGGCGTCAGGCGTTCGTGGGCAAGTCGGAGGAATCGGCAACGTTCACCCACACGTGGACATGCGGCGCGCCGCGGAAGTGCCAAACGAATGACGGCCCCTCGAGCCGCCAGTTGTCCCACACCTTGTCGTCACCGATGTCGCCCTGCGAGTAGAAGGCCAGCCGGCATTCGTCGAGGCCGCCCTGCCGCTCGAGGCAGCCGCGGACTTCCTCCCGATCCACCGTGCGGTAGGGCTCGAGCAGGATCGCCAAGACCTTCTCCATCTCCTCCCGCTGGTCGGGCGAGAGTTCCGACACGGGGATTCCCGAGATCGGCTCGCGACGACCTCGGAAGGCCACGGCGTTTTCCTTCGGCAGCCGATTCACGACCGCCGCCCCCCGCTGCTTGCCGTCGAGCATCTCGTAGACCCGATTGGCGGCCAACGCCTGCGGCCAGAAGACGTTGCCGGGGTGGTCCTTCTCCTCGTTGAAGCCACCGGCGTCGTGGCCGTAGAAGATCGGCCCGCCGAAGGCGACGTGCTCGGCCGCGTCACCGTCGCACCGCAGCGTCATGTGGCGGCCGGTGAGCAGAAACTGGAACTTTCCGCTGCCGGGCTCTCCGATCAGTGCGATCGAATGGCCGTGCCCGAACCCGCCGCAGTCGTCCTCCATCTGCTTGTCGAAGCGGGCGTGCCACTCCGGCTCGATGAGTTGCTCGAAGATCTCCCGCACCAGCCGCTGCTGGTCCTTGGTGAAGAACTTCCCGGCCACCTCGGGCTCGGTGGCGTTCCAGTTGTTGCCGACCCGCGTCCGCAGCAGGCCGAACTTGGGATGCTTGTAGTCCCAGGCGAAACAGACCTTGGCCCGCTGCTCGGGGGTGAGCGACTCGTGGAGCACCGCGGCAAGCGACTCGGCTGATGTGGCCGGCGCGGTGGCCGGGGCCGCGTCGGCGGCGATCGCGACCGGGCCGCGGGCCGCCACGATGCCGGCCGCCCCGGCGGCCCCCGCGAGCATCTGGCGTCGGGTCATGACCGTGCGGTGAGTGGGCATGGTGTGAACTCCGGCGGGTGCTTGCGTGGTCGCAGTCTACCGAAAATGGCAGCCCCGGGTGCTGCGGGCTCGGGGTCGCCCGTGCCATCTCGGCGGACGCTCGCTCCGGCCCTCCTGGCCTCCGCTCGCTCGGAGGAAACCTCGCTTCGCCCTCCGGGCTGCGCTCGGTTTCCTACGTCGTTCGGTTGGCATGGGCGACCCCTCGCGGCCGGTTTCCGCAGAAGAAGCAGAGTGGCCACGGGTCTGTGACCCGTGGAATCCGCTCGCCGACGCAGCGCCAGAGCAAGACGCCCGGGCATTCAGCGGGATGAAATCCCGCTGCCACTTTCCCTCACCGCGACTGACACGCGGGGCAGAAGAACGTCGCGCGTTGGGCGAGCACGATTCGCTCGATGGGCGTGCGGCAGCGGCGGCAGGGTTTGCCTTCCCGGCCGTAGACGCGATGCCGCGTCTGGGCCCGGCCGGGCCGGCTGTCGGTCGTGCGATAAGTCTCGTCGCCGATGCTCGAGCCCTCGAATCGGACCGCCTCGGCGAGCACCTGACGCGTCGCGGCGGCGATCCGCTCCCAGTCGGCGCGGCGGACCCGCCGGCAGAGCGTGCGCGGATGGATCGCGACGCGATACAGGATCTCCGACGCATAGATGTTGCCGATCCCGGCCACGGCCCGCTGATCGAGCAGGGCCGCCTTCACCGCCCGCCGCGATCGACCGAGCCGCATCGCGAGGTCGTCGCCCGTCACGACCAGCCCGTCGGGGCCGAGCTTGGCCGCGCCGCACGCCACCTCCAGGCCGCGGTCGTCCACGAGCCGGATCGTGCCCAGGCCACGGCGGTCCCAGAACACGAACCGCGGCGATCCCCCGCCCGCCAGTTCGACCACGAGCCGCACATGCTCGTCGGTCGGCGGAGCGACGACGAACATCTGCCCGGTCATCCGCGGCTCGATCACGAGCCACTCCCGGGGCCGCTCGGTGGCCGCGCTCATCTCGATCACGACCCGCTTGCCGCGCCGGTGCACGCCCGCGATCGTCCGCCCGGTCAGCCGGCGGGCGAGCACGGCCGCCGCAGGCCGGACGCTGACCGGTCGCACCCGGCTCCGCGGCAGCGTCGCCGACACGATCCGCCGCCCCACGATCCCCGCCAAGCCGCGGCACATCGTCTCGACCTCGGGAAGCTCCGGCATGCGACGTATCGTAATGGCTCAGGAGCCCGGTTCTGCCCTCAGGAGCCCGGTTCCGCCGGAACCGGGTCACCGCTCGCGCCGCATCGTTCGTGATCCGGTCACGGCGTGACCGGACTCCTGGCGCCACGGCGTGACCGGACTCCTGGGGCCGGATGGGCTTGGCTTTCAACTTGGTTACAATGCTGCCATGGCGACCATTCCCGCTGCCGTTTCCCGCGTGCCCGATGCCCTCGGCCGATTCGGCCGGTTCGGCGGCCGCTACGTGCCCGAGACGCTCTCGGCGGCCCTCGACCAGCTCGAGCGGGCCTACGACGAGGCGATCGCCGATCCCGCGTTCGCGGCCGAACTCGACGGGCTGCTCTCCACGTTCGTGGGCCGGCCCACGCCCCTCCACTTCGCGGAGCGGCTGACGAAGCACGCGGGCGGGGCCCAGATCTGGTTCAAGCGGGAAGACCTGAACCACACCGGCGCCCACAAGATCAACAACACGCTCGGCCAGGGCCTGCTCGCGATGCGGATGGGCAAGAAGCGGATCATCGCCGAGACGGGCGCCGGCCAGCACGGCGTGGCCACCGCCACCGCCTGCTCGCGGTTCGGCCTGGAGTGCGTGGTCTACATGGGCGCGGAGGACGTCCGCCGCCAGGCGCCCAACGTCCGGGCGATGCGGCTGATGGGGGCGGAGGTCCGCCCCGTGGAGACGGGCTCCCGCACGCTTCGCGACGCGATCAACGAG
>JBJTAA010000222.1:0-4360 GCA_046090525.1 Planctomycetota bacterium | reverse complement strand
CATGGCCGGGCAACGTCCGCGAGCTCGAGAACGTGCTCGAGCGGGCGGTGATGTTCTCCTCGGGCGACCGGATCGAGCCCGACGCGCTCAGCGGGCTGATGGCGCCCGACGACGATGCCCAGCCTCGCCGCGGGCCGATGGGCCAGATGGCGGCGGCGGCCAGTCGCGGGATCGTGTCGACGACGCCGCTGCCCGGCGTGTTCCGAGTGGAGCCGAAGTTCGACCCGGACACCCCGTCGTTCGAGGACGATGTCGCCCCCGCCTCGACCGAGAACTGGCCGACGCTCGCGGACGTCGAGCGGGTGCATCTCGAGAAGACCCTGGCCGCGGCCCTTCACAACAAGTCGCTGGCCGCCAAGCTGCTCGGCATCGACCGGTCCGTGCTGCGGCGCAAGCTGCAGCGGTACGGGATGCTCGACGAGGGCGACGACTGATTCGCAGCGAGCGGGCGGGCCTCAGCCAGCCTTCGCCCGTACCGACGCGGCCTCGTCGTCCGCGATCCGCAGTTTCAGCGTGGGCGCCGCCGCTGCCGGAGGCGTCCGCCGCTCCTGGGCGAACCCGCGCGAGCCTCCCTCGAGGAAGGCCCGCAGGTGGCCGACCGACTCGCCGGTGAACTCGAGCCGCAGCGCCTCGAGCACCTCTCGCCAGGGCAGCCCGCGGCGATAGATGACCCGGTAGGCCGACTTGAGTTCGGCGACGTCGTCCGCGGTGTGGCCGCTCCGGCGGAGGCCGACGATGTTGAGGCCGACGACGCAGCCGCTCTGGCCGTCGAGCAGCATGTAGGGTGGGACGTCCTGCACGACGCGGGCGTGGCCGCCCACCATGGCGAGCCGGCCGATGCGGCAGAACTGGTGGACCGCCACGGCGCCCGAGACGAAGGCACGGTCCTCGACGGTCACGTGCCCGCCGAGCAGCGCTGCATTGGCGAAGATGCAGGTGTTGCCGACGGTCACGTCATGGCCGAAATGGGCGCCCGCCATCACGTAGTTGCGATCACCGACCCGGGTGACGCCCTCGGGCTTCATCGCCCGATGGATCGTGACGTGTTCACGGAAGACGTTGTGGTCGCCGATCTCCACCCGGCCGATCGCCGTCGGCCGCGCCACGTGCTGCGGGACGCCGCCGATCACGGCATGCTCGCCGAACTCGTTGTGGCAGCCGGCGGTGACGCCCGTCTTGATCACCGCGCCGCTGGCGAGCGTGCAGAAGTCGCCGACCTCCGCGCCGTCCTCGACGACCGCGAACGGGCCGATCGTGACACCCACGCCGAGCCGGGCTCCAGGACTCACCACGGCCAACGGATGGATGCTCACGGCGGTCCTTTCAGGCGGTTCTCCGGGACGGTCCGAAAGGTCACGAACCCGGGAACGACCGAGGTTATCGGCACCCCCCGGCCCGGGATTCAATGCCAGTTTCGCGGTCCGGTCGGATCTTGCCCCGCCTCTCCGGAGTCGCCACCCGCCGCCATTCGCCGGCCTTGCCGGGGCGGGGCTCCCCGCGGCCGCGGACGGCCGTATCATGCCGCTCTCAGGAAACTCGCAGCCGGGAGCATGGTCCCGCACGGCTGCGGGTGGAGCCGCCGGGCGGGACGGTGAGGCGAGCATGACGAATGCGGAAACGCGACAGGCCCGGTACGCCGCGGCTGAAAACCTCAAGGATGCCGGCGATCTGGCCGGTGCCGTGGCGGCCCTGGAGGCGCTCGTCGCCGACGAACCCGACTTCGCCCTGGCCCACTCGGCGCTGGGGGCGTGGTGCACCCGCCTCGAGCGGCACGAAGACGCCGTGCGGCACGCCCGCCGGGCCTGCGAGCTCGAGCCACGCGATCCCTTCAGCTACACGGCCCTGTCGGTTGCCTGCATGAGGGCCGGCCTGATCGCCGAGGCCGAGGAGGCTCTCGCCAAGTCACGGATGCTCCAGGGCTGAGGGGCCGCGGGCGGCGTCACGACCCGGCGGCGGCAGGCGGTTTGGCCGCCGGGCCGAACTCGGCCTCGAGCTTTGCGAGCCGCTCGGCGTCGGTGGGCATCAGCCGCTGCTTGGCGAGCCCCTTGCTGCGGGCCGAGTCCAACGCCCGCCGCGCTGCGGGCTTGTCGCCCGCCGCGAGCTCCGCCTCGGCGAGGTGCAGAAACTTGGCGGCCGACGGCGCGAGAACCGCCTCGCGGAGGTCGGCCACGGCGGCTGCGGAATCGCCTTCGGCGAGGCGGACGAGGCCACGCGTATCGAGCAGATCCGGCAACGGGCCCAGCTCCTCGATGGCGGCATCGATCAACTTGCGGGCCTCCGACGCCGTGGCCGGCCTGGCCAGGTGGAAGGCGAGATTGTTGTTGATGATCGCCACCTGGTCGGCGGGGAGGTCGCGGCGGGCCAGCAGGTCGCGGTACAGCCCCTCGGCTTCCGCCTCGCGGCCCAGCAGCGTCCGCAACTCCGCGTCGAGCAGCCGGATGACGAGGCTGCCCGGATCCTCCCGCTTCCCCTTCTCGATCCAGGGTGCGATCCGTGCCGCGGCGGCCATGGCCGTCGGCTCGTCGGTCTGTGACCGCAGGACCTGCAGGGCGAGCGAGAGGGCTCGCTCGAGCGACAGGTCATCCCAGCGGGCCTCCAGCAGATCGAGGGCCTCGGCCGACCGCCCTTGGCGGCCGAGATACTCGATCCTGGCCACGACCCCGGCCCCGGAGACCGCGGCGAACTGCTCGAAAACCCGGTCGGCGGCCTTGGGAAAGCCCAGTTCCTCCATCAGGCGGCCCACCGCGTTGAGCTGACTCGACTTCTCGGCCGTGATCTCACCCGCGGGCATCAGCCGGCGGGCGAAGTCCGCCGCCTGCTTGCGGTCGTTCTCGGCGAGCGCCAGCTTGGCCTCGAGCGCGGTGGTGATCGCGGAGTCGGGGGCCGACTTCTCCAGCCGCCGCAGCCAGGTCTTCGCCGTCGAGAGCTCGCCGTGCTCGATGAGCTTCTCGATCAGGAGGGCCACGTAGGCGGGCGGCGTCTTGGGGCTGGCGACGAGGGCCACGAGTTCGTTGCGGGCGGCGTCCCATTCCCCCACCTTCTCGCGAAGCTGGGCCCGCGTCAGCCGCTCGGCGGCCGTGAGCGGCTGCCGGTCCGCGAGTTCGTCGAGGAGCGTGATCGCCCGTCGCCAGCTCGCCGGCTCGGGCCGATTGGCCAGCAGCGAGATCTCGAGGTTCAGATCCTCCGCCGCCACCTTGCCGTCCGCACTGCGGTTTTCCGCCAGCAGTCGGAGTGCCTGCTGGAGTTGCTTGTAGGTGCCCCGTGCACCCTCGAGGTCCGCCAGCGACCGCCGTGCCCAGGGCTTCGTGGCCGCCGCCGTCGCGTCATCCGGCGCGGCGAGAATCTTCTGGAGCAGGCTGCGGGCCTCCTCGCGGCGGCCCGTGCGGATCTGGAACGAGGCCAGCCCGCGGATCGCCTCGATGTCGTTCGGCCAGCCCGCGGCCGCCTCCTTGAGGGCCCGCTCGGCATCGTCCGGCCGGCCCAGCATCTCGTAGCCCTGGGCGAGTGCCAACTGACGGCGGGGCTCGGGAAGGAGCTTGCCTGCCCGCTCCAGGGCGGGTTCCGCGGTCGCCGGACTGCCGGCGGCGATCCGGTGCGTGAACAACGCCAGCCAGACCTCCGGCTCCTCGGGCGCGATGTCCGTGGCCCGGACGAGCACCTCCTCGGCGCGTTCCGTCTTCCCGGATCGGGCCAGCAACTGCCCGAGCCAGAGGAGATCCTCGTGGTTCTGCGTGTCGCCCGCCACGCTCTGTTCGGCGAGCGCGACGGCCTCGTCGAACTTGCCGGCCCGCATTTCGACCTCGGCCGAGATCCGCTCCAGGCCCTGCACCCCGTCGTCACCCAACTGGGCCATCGCCTGCTGCGCCTCTTCGAGGCGGTTGACCGAGTACAAGAGGGCCACGAGCCGGCGGACGACGGCCGGATTGGCCGGCCCGACGTTGATCGCCCGCCGCAGGCGGTCGATCGCGCCGGCCACGTTGCCCCGCAGGCTGTCGACCTCGGCGAAGAGAACCTGCACCTGGCTCCAGTTCGGCCGCTCATTCTCGGCCTCGACGAGCAGGCTGCGGGCATCGGTGAGCAGCTGCTGACACGCCTCGGGCAGTTCCCCAGGGGGCTGGGCAGCCTGCTCCTGGCTCTTGGCCAGCAGCTGTCGTGCCTCGAGAATCTTGACGCTGGCCTCGGCCACCCGCGTGCGGGCCGAGGTGCGGCCGGCGACCTCGGCGATCTGGGACACGGCCGCCCGTGCCTTCTCGGCATCGCCCGTGGCGATCGCCATCTCCAGCATGGCCTCGCGGATCGCCACGTTCTGGGGCTGCTTCTCGGCGGCTTCCTTCCACAGCCGCTCGGCCCCTTCGCGGTC
>JBJTAA010000221.1:0-15972 GCA_046090525.1 Planctomycetota bacterium | reverse complement strand
GGGCATCCTGCCCTCCGGTCGCTCGGAGGAAACCTCACTCCGCAATCCTTGCTGCGCTCGGTTTCCTACGCCGCTCGATCGGCATGGGCGACCCCTCGCGGTCCAACGAGGACGGGGCTGCCCGTGCCAATGGAGCCGGCCTTGCCAGCGAGCGCAGGCAGGATGCCGGAGCGAAGCTGGCACGGAGTGAGCGAAGGGCAGGATGCCCGCAGCGAACGTCCGGCGACATGGCACGGGCAGTCGCGTCCGGGCCACCACAGACGGCCCGCGAAGATCCACTGATGCTTGTGGCGGACGGCATGGGCGACCCCGAGCCGGCGTTGACGTGGAGCACGTGGGCGATCATCGGTCGAGCTCCGCGGCGATGATGTTGAGGCTGCCGAGCACGGCCACCACGTCGGAGAGCGTGTGGCCCCGGATCAGGTGCGGAAAGAGGGCGAAGTGGAGCACCGACGGGGGGCGGCAGCGAGCCCGGTAGGCCGTCTCGTTGCCGTCGCCGGCGATGTAGAAGCCGAGCTCGCCGTTGGGGGCCTCGATCGCCGCGTAGCTCTCCTCGGAGGGGACCTCGAAGCCGCGGTTCGACATCGAGAGCTCGAAGTGGGAGATCGTGCCCTCGATCGTCGAATAGACCGGCTTCTTCGTGGGCAGCGCCGTCCGCTGGTCGATGCCCACGGTGACCGGGCCGGACGGGATGTTTTCCAGGGCCTGTGTCACGATCTTCAGGCTCTCCCGCATCTCCTGCATCCGCACCAGATACCGCGCGTAGCAGTCGCCGGCCGTCGCGCAGCAGACCCGGAAGTCGTAGTCGGCGTAGGCGAGATAGGGCTCGTCCTTGCGGAGGTCGCGGGTCACGCCGCTGGCCCGGGCGACCGGCCCGGTCGCCCCGCGGGCGATCGCCTCCTCCTTCGTGAGCACGCCCACGCCCTTGGTGCGGTCGACGAAGATCCGGTTCCGCGTCAGGAGCCGTTCCATGTCGTCGAGCGTCTTCGGGAACGTCTTCACGAAGGTCCGGATCTTCTCCAGCACCAGCGGCGTCACGTCCTGCGAGAGGCCGCCCACGCGGGTGTAGGAGTTGGTGAACCGGGCGCCGCAGAGCGTCTCGAAGATGTCGTAGATCACCTCCCGCTGGTAGAAGGCGTAGAGGAAGAAGGTGAAGGCGCCCGTGTCGAGGCCGACGGCCCCGTTGCAGAGCAGGTGGTCGCTGATCCGGGCGAGTTCGGCGATGATCGTGCGGATCACCTTGCAGCGGGGCGTGAGCTCGATGCCCAGGAGCGTCTCCACCGCGTGGTGCCAGGCCACGTTGTTGGCCATCGGCGAGATGTAGTTCATCCGGTCGGTGACCGTCACGTACTGGTTGAACGTGAGGTGCTCGCCGATCTTCTCGAAGCCCGAGTGGAGGTAGCCCATCTCCGGCATCGCGTCGACGACCCGCTCCCCCTCGAGCTTGAGCACCAATCGCAGGGTCGTGTGCGTCGCGGGATGCTGGGGCCCGAAGTTGAGCGTCCAGAGGTAGTCCTCGCTCCGGGCCCCGGGGGAAGGTGCCTGGACGGACTCGAAGCTGGTCGGGGCGATGGACATTCGGCTCAGCTCTCGTGCCGCGTGATGACGGGGAAGTTGTGCCGCTCGCCGCGGCCCTGCAGCGGGTAGTCCTTCCGCAGCGGGTGGGCCGTGAACTCCTCGGGCATCACCAGGCGGCGGAGGTCGGGGTGGCCCTCGAAGCGGATGCCGAACAGATCCCAGACTTCCCGCTCCAGCCAGTTTGCGGCCTCCCAGAGCGGCACCGCGCTTGGCACCGTGGGCTCGGGATCGTCGACGAACACGCGGAGGGTGAGCCGCTGGTTGGTGGTGGTCGACGCGAGGAGATAGACGAGCCCGTAGCGGCGGCCGGCGGCGGCCGGCATGCCCATCGGCGGATCGCGGTATTCCAGATAGTCGACGCAGGAGACGTCGACGAGCAGGTCGAAGCCCCGCGTCTTCAGGAACTCGAGCACCGCGAACGATCGCTCCGCCGGCACGATCACCCGCGTCTGGCCGCGAAACGAGGACGTCTCGAGGGGGCCGAAGCGATCGGCGAGTGCCGCGAGCACGTCGTCGACGGGAGGGGGAGTGAAGGGCATCGGTCGGAAGGAAGGGATCTCGGGGAGCGGGTTGGCGGCGGTGACTCAGGAGCGGCCGACGAGCGATTCGGCCTGGGCGGCGAGCTCCCGCTGCAGGACGGGGTTGCGGGAGGCGTCGACCGCGAGCGGGCTGGCGATCTCGACGAGCGCCCGCTTGCGGGCCTGCCGGCCGGCGGTGTCGAACTCGCGGCCCGTGATCGTGCCCTCCCGCTGGATCTTGTCCTGGAGGTCGATGATCGCCTGGATCAGCTGTTCGGGTCGGGGCGGGCAGCCGGGCACGTACATGTCGACCGGGATGAAGCGGTCGATGCCCTGGACGACGGCGTAGGTGTCGAACACGCCGCCGGTGCTGGCGCAGGCGCCCATCGAGATGCACCACTTGGGCTCGTGCATCTGCAGCCAGATCCGCTGGAGCACCGGCAGCATCTTCATCACGACCCGACCGGCCACGATCATCAGGTCGCACTGCCGCGGGCTGAAGCGGAACACCTCGGCCCCGAACCGGGCCAGGTCGTGCTTGCTCGCGCCGGTGGCCATCAGTTCGATGCCGCAGCAGGCCGTGGCGAAGGGCATCGGCCAGAGGCTGTTCTTGCGGCACCAGTTGGCCAGGGCGTCGAGCCGGCTGACCACGACGTTCTCAGGCAGTTGGAGATCGCTCACCGCCACCGGAACACCCCCTTTCGCCAGTCGTACGCGAAGCCCACGATCACGAGCGCCGTGAAGAGCATGGCCCCGGCGAACACGAGCCCGCGGGACGACACCAGGCCCGCCGACACGGCCGCGTCGACACCCGCGGGCGAGCGGCTGGCCACGGCCCACGGATAGAGGAACAGCAGTTCCACGTCGAAGACCAGGAAGGTGATCGCCACGAGGTGGAAGCGGACGTCGAACCGCCGCCGCGTGTCGTGGACCGGGTCCATGCCGCTCTCGTAGGGCATCTCCTTGACGGCACTGGTTCGCCGCGGGCCGATCGCCTCGGCGACCACGACCAGCCCCACCGAGATGGCCGCCGCGATCGCGACGAACAGCAGCACCGGGAGGATCGCGTCCATGGGAACGGCGGGGGCTCGAGGGCAGGGCAGAACCCAATTTTCGGCCGCGGAAACGGACTTCGTGAAAATCGTCACGAAGTCCGGCCCGAAAAAAGCCGGTGGGCGCGAGGCACCTCCGGCCGGCCGAAAATCGGCCCCAGAGTTATACCGCCCCCGATGGCCGGCGACGAGTCGGCCTATTTTCCGGGGCTGCGGCCGCTGCCGACCGCGCCGGGGCGTGGTGAACGGGCCTCAGCCGCAGCGGCGGAGGTGGCCGTCGATGAGGGTCGGGTCGTAGGCGGTCCGCCGGCGCAGGTCGGCCAGCACCCGGCCGATGTCGAGCCCGTAGTGGTTCCCCCGCACGAGGCTCACCTTGAGGTAGGGCACGCCCGCCTCCCAGAGCCGCCACCACGTCAGTTCGCTCGGGTTGTGGGGGAGGCGGCGGCTCTTGCGGAGGAGCCGCCAGCTGCGTCGCGGATGCCGTGGCGAGAGGTGCGGCCAGACCTCGCGGAGCGTCACCGGCGGCGCCGTCGTGGCGTCGTAGAGGCCTGCCAGTCGGAACCCGGCGGCGGCCATGCGCGCCGAGAAGCCGATCTCGTACCGCTCGACGACCTCCCGCTTCGTCTGGAGTGGCTCGAGCCCGCGCCAGAACGCGGCCCAGGCATCGGATTCGAGGAGCGGCCGCCGCATCCCGAGGAACCAGGACTGCAGATGCGGCACGCGGGGCGCGGCGCGGCTCGTGTTCTGGTCGGAGAGCACCATGCCCCACAGGTCGGCCGCCGCGATGCGGGCGTCCCCGAAGGCGGGCCCGAGGTCGAAGAGCGGCCCATAGACGCTGTCGTTGACGCAGATCAGTTCGTCGTAGTCGGCCGGTCGCAGCGTGGCCATGCCGTCCCGCCAGGCCGCGAAGTCGTAGCCGACGTTCTGCCTCGGCAGGAAGTGATCGACGAGGTCCGCCGATTGCCGCGGCAGCCGCGGCGCGGAGTTGGAGACCACGACGAGCCGGTCGGCCAGCGTGCGGTAGGCCGCCAGGGAATGCTGGACGTGCGGGTCGAAGCGGCCGTCGGGATCGAAGTGGGCAAGGATGATCGCGCGCGACTTTCGCGGGGGCAGCGGCAGCGTCGGCGGCTCGCGTGGCGTCGTCATGCCCGTCCGGCCGGCGTCAGGCCGCCCGTCGCCCCAGGCCCCGGCCCACCTGCGCCCTGAGGGCCGAGAGCCGGCGGATCATCCCGAAGCTCTTCGGCTCGTCCTCGAGCAGCCCCAGCAACTCGGGCACGTGGCCGAGCGTGACGGCTGCCCGGGCGAAGCCGCCCTGCTGGATCTGCCGCTCCGCGGTCCGCATCGCCGAGGCGACGTACCAACGCACGCTCGCCGCCAGCGTGGCCTCGTGATCTCGGCCGGCAGCGCCTCGGCGTTGATGCGGATCGCGCGCGCCAGATCGGGCCAGGCCGCGCCGGAGGCCGTCAGCCGGGCGGTCTCGTTGTCGGCGTGCCGCCGGTAGGCGGCGAGCGGCCGCGATTCGTACCAGACGGGAAAGGAGGCCGCGATCCGCACCCACATTTCCCAGTCGAGGGCCAGTTGGAGTTCCGGCCGGTAGCCGCCCAGGAGTTCGTAGGTGCGGCGGGGCACGACGACCGAGGGCGTCTGGACCCGCTGCCGCTCGGCGATCCGTGGCAGCCAGTTGGCCAGGATGCCCGTCGTCCACTGCAGCCGTGAGGCGGTGCGCAGTAGGCGGTCGGCGGCATCGACGATGCGACAGCGGCAGAAGGCCATGCCGCTCTCCGGGGCACGACGGAAGGCGGCGTCCATCCGTTCGTAGAAGCCCGGCAGCACGTAGTCATCCTGGTGGAGCAGATGGATGAGCTCGCCCCGGGCCAGGGTGATGGCCCGGTTCCAGTTGCCGCACAGGCCGAGGCGGTCCGCATGCTCGATGATTTCGACCCGGCCATCGGGATCGGCGCAGGCGACGAGCTCCCGCACGAGCCCGGGCCGCGAGCCGTCGTCCACCACGGTGATCTGCATGCCGTCGGCCGGTGCCTGCTCGAGCACCGACCGGATCGCCAGCGCGAGTTTCCCGTCGGGCTCGTAGGTCGGCACCATCACCGAGAACCGCGGCCGCACGGGCCCGGCGAGCGACGGAATCGGCGGTGGATCAAACGACATGCGGCGGCGCTCGATGGGGCATCCCTCGGGGAGGGGACGAGTACCAAACCCCGCCGTTTGCCGACAGCCCGATTCCCGGGCCAAAACTGCCCGGCTTCCGCAGTTTGTCGCCGCAGGCGCGGGGTTGGCTGGCCCAGGAGTCCGGTCACGCCGTGACCGGATCGGATCCGTCGTTGCGCGCGGGCTCGGGGTTGCACGTGCCCCATCGGTGGGCCCTTTCGCGCGCACGCTCGGGGTTGCCCATGCCCCGTCGCCGGACGTTCGCTGCGGCCATCCTGGCCTTCGCTCACTCCGTGCCAGCTTCGCTTCGGCATCCTGCCTTCGCTCGCTGCCAAGGCCGGCTCCCGGGCACGGGCAACCCCGAGCCGGTCCATGGTTGCGCGGAGTGGGACATCTGGTGACTTTCGATGCCGCCGGAAAGTGGCCACGGGTCTCTCGACCCGTGGAATGCGTTCTCTATTCCGACAGGACTTCAGCGGGATGAAATCCCGCTGCCACGGTGTGGATGCGCCGCGTGCAGCGCTGGCTAGAACGCGCCCACGTTGAAGTTCACGTAGGCGCCGAACGGGCCGACGCCCACGCTCATGCCGCTCCCCTTGACATCGGAGAACGGGGGCTTGCCGCCGCCCCCGCCCCCGCCGCCGGCGTTGTAGGGCGAGAAGGCGGCGGACCGCGTCTGGGCCATCGCCGCGGCGGCCGCCGCCGCCGTCTGCTGCCGATTGGCCGCGGCCTGCTGCACGAGCAGGTCCCGGCTCTGGTCGAAGGCCTGCTGCCGTTGCTGCAGCGACATCCGCTTCTGCTCGATCCGGTTGATCTCCTGCTGCAGCTGCCCCGACGTCATCGTCACCACGTCGGGCATGTCGCGGAGCACCTCGGCCCGCTTCCGGTCACTCATCGCCGCGAGGTACTGGCCGATCCACGCCTTTGCGTCCTTGGCCTCGGGCGTCTCCATGATCTTGAACTTCGCATCGAGATCCTCGAGCAGATACTCGAGCTCGTACGACGACATCCCCGCCACGCGCCGGTTGAAGTCGGCCTTGATCCGGTTCACTTCCTGCGGCGAGTAGATCTGCTGCGCGGAGAGCCACTCGCCGAGTTCGAAGATCGCCCGCCGCCACCGCTCGCTCGCCATGATCTCGGCCTTGCGGGCGACGTCGTCAGCCGCGGCGGCCGACGGCTTCGCGGCGGCGTCGCCGGCCGGCGGATCGGCGGCGGGCGCGGATGCGGCAAGCGCCAGCACCGCGAGGAGAGCCGCCGGCAGCGACGGGACGGCGAAACGATGGGACGGAGTCAGGGACCGGCAGATCATGGGTTTCCTCGCGGCTGGTCGCCGGTGGCGGGCTTGCGGATCATCGTCATGTTGACCGCAGGGACGTGCTCGCCCCCGACGTGCGTCGGCAGCGACCGCCACGCGATGCGATCCTTGCCGTCGTAGGTGTAGATGTTGAGCGAGGTGGACTGGCTGCCGTCGGGCATCACGGCCCGGGCCCGGGCCACCCAGGAGCGGCCGTCGCGGCTCCAATCGGCCTCGCCGTGGCTGCCGTCGGAGCCGAATACCCAGGAGTGGATCGACTTCGTGAGCGGATCCCAGCCGATCCGCTGGGTGATCTCCAGGGGCGACTCATCCGCGGAATGCCGGATCGTCATCACGCGGGTGAGGTACGTCTTGGGCTCGTTCCAGCGGCAGGAGACCTCGATCGTCGCGGGACCCTCGGCGGCCGCGTCGGGATCGTCGACGACCACCCAGTCGCCCGCCATCCAGTCGAGTTCGGCGAGCGCCTCGGCGGCGGTCGGCTCGCCGCCGCGGGCCTCCCTGAGGGCGGCCAGCTTCCAGGCGCCGTCGTGCTTCACCCACGTGGCCGAGAACCGCCCGCTGAGCGGCGGTCCCGTGGGCTGGATCACCTCGACCGTGCCATCCTCCACGGCGACGTCGGCCGTGAGGAACCGCAGCCGAGTCTCGTTGATCCGGAACTCCGGGCGACGGCCCGCGTCGGCGACCGCATCCTTTTCGAGCGTCACGGCTTCGACACCGGGAAAGACGTTGCCCTCGGCATCCACGATGTCGCCGTCGGGCAACCAGAGCGACGCGAGCTTCGCGGTGTCGCCCTTGTCGAGCGCCTCGAGGTAGGCGGCGGCCGCGGCCCGGATCGCCGCAGTGTCGGCGGCCCGGTCGGCCTCGGCCGCGGGCAGTCCGCCGGACGCGACGAGGAGCACGGTCGCGGCGATCCATACGATCCGCGCGCGGCAGGACGTGACCGGAACGGATCGGCGGGGAACAGGGCTCATCGGGGTCTCCAGTCGGCCGAACGACCAGCCGCGGCCCTCGGCCGACGGCGGCAATCTTTGGAGTCTACTGCGGGCCGCGCGACCGGGAAAGAAACGGGGCCGTCTGGTAGGGTTGGGGTGATGCGACAGCCCGCCCACGTCTCCCTGCTCGCCGACCTCGTCCGCCGGCCGAGCGTCAATCCGATGGGCCAGGAGATCTCGGGGCCTCAGTATCTGGAAGGCCGGGTGACCGACTACCTCTGCCAGCGGCTGGCCGCGGGCGGGATCCGGTGGGTCTGCCAGGCCGTCGCGCCGGGCCGCGACAACGTCATCGCCCGGCTCGAGGCGACCGAGCAGCCGGCACCGGTGCTGCTCTGGGACGCCCACCAAGATACGGTCCCCGGCGACGGCATGGTGATCGACCCGTTCACGCCGCTGGAGCGGGACGGACGCATGTATGGCCGGGGTACGTGCGACGTCAAAGGGGGGCTGGCGGCGATGGTCGCGGCCCTCGAGCGGCTGGCCGCGGAGCCGGTGCGGCGGGCGACGGTCGTGCTGGCCGCCACGGTGGGGGAGGAGTTCGGCTTCGTGGGGGCGACGGGGCTCGCCCGGCTCTGGGGTTCCGCCCCATCCGCCAGCGATGCTGCCGCCCGTGAACTCGTCGGCGGCCGACCGGCCCTGGCCATCGTGGCCGAGCCGACGGAACTCGATCTGGTCGTGGTCCACAAGGGTTCGCTCAAGTGGCGGATCCGGGTGCACGGCCGCGCCTGCCACGGCGCATTTCCCGAGCAGGGGCAAAACGCCCTTTACGCAGCGGCGCGGGCGAGCCTCGCGATCGAGGCGCTCGCCCTGGAGCTGCGGGGTCGCTTCCCCGATCATCCCTGCGGACCGCCCACCCTGAGCCTGGGAACGCTGCATGGCGGCACGGGCGTGAATCTGGTGCCCGACGTGGCCGTGCTCGAGGTCGATCGGCGGATCCTGCCCGAGGAGTCGCCCGCCGCCGCGAGGGAGGAGGTGATCGCCCGGATCGCCGCCGCGTGTCCGGCCGTGCGGATCGAGCACGACGAACCCTTCAACGAGGCCTTCGGACTGGCCGACGGCACGGGCGATCCCACGGCGGCCGCCTGGGTAAACGCCCTGGCTCGCGCAGCGGCCGCCGCCGGTGCCGGCCGGCGGACCGCGGCCCGCTATGGCACCAACGCCGGTGTCTACGCGGCGGCGGGTGTGCCGAGCGTGGTCTTCGGTCCCGGCTCGATCGCCCAGGCCCACACGGCCGACGAGTGGATCGATCTCGGCCAGGTGGCGGCGGCCGTCGATGTACTCGTGGGCTTCGTGGTCCGCGGCCCCGCCTGATTCGGGAGTCCGGTCACGCCGTGACCGGATCACGCTGGATATCACCTGTTGGTGACGCGGGCTCGGGGTTGCCCGTGCCCCATCGCCGGACGCTCGCTGCGGGCATCCTGCCAATCCTGTTCGGCACGGTTGTTGCGGGCCAGTGGAGTCGGCGTTTTGCGTGGGGCCGGGTTGCCCATGACCTCTCGCCGGACGTTCACTTCGGCCCTCCAGGCCTCCGTTCACTGCGTGTCCGCGGCGCTCCGGCATCCATGCCTGCGCTTGCTCCCACAGCCCGCTCGAGGGCACGGGCAACCCCTCCCGCCCCAGCGGTTCACAAAGGCTCGTCTGCGCAGCATCGAACCCCGCGTGCCGATGAGGCCGTGGCTGCGCCGACGCGGACTACCTTCGTGTTTTGATGAACGCCTCGAGTTCTTTGAGGCTGGCGAGGCCGATGAGGTAGTACCAGACCATCTGGTACATCGCCCGATTCGGCTTCTCTCCGGTGTAGATCAGGATCAGCATGCAGACGATCATGGCGCAATACGCCTGGATCTCCACGCCATTGTGATCACAGGAGAGCAGGTGCTTGCAGCCGAGAAGCTGCTTGAACGTGCGGAAGAACATCTCGATCACCCATCGCAGCCGATACATCTCTGCGATGAGTTCTGCCGGCAGGTCGAGCCGATTCGTGACCAATCGGAGCACCCCGTCGCACGTCGGCCCGCGCATGCTCCTGCAGCCGGCATGCGGCTTGACGGCAACGCAGATGAGCCGCACGGGGTGGTCCGGTCGCGTGCGGTGCCGCGCCTTCCAGCCCAGATCGACGATCTCATCGCTGATGACGCTTGCGGAACGATCGGCTTCGGTCAAATCGTTGGTGTGCATGACGGTCGCTGCGGTCCTGTCCGACGACCTGCAGACGTAACTGCTCCCCGCGGCGTGGATCGCGTTCCAAAGTCGATAACTGATGTACCCGCGATCAAGGACGTAGCAGCGGTCCGCTTCGATCGTTCGTTGCAAGACTGCCCGCTCGTCGGCATCGCCCTTTGGGCTCGCCGCCGTGGCATCGATCCGCACGGCCTTGCCGCTGAGCACCTCGAAGTGCGTGTGCAGCCGGTAGGCTGAGAGATGCTTGCCCTTGGCCTTGGGCGTCCACGAGAGCTCCGCCACGCGCTTGACCGTCTCGATGACGGTGCCGTCCACCGCCGTGATCCGCTGGCCTATCGAGTCGAATCGACGATCAGGTCGGCTCCTGATCGAATGGCCGAGTTCCGCTGCGATCTCCTTCAGCGGCGCAGGGTCGAAAATCGCCACCGACTCTGACAGCGATCCCAGGGATGCCCGATTCACACCGAGCCGCTTGCGGACCTTGTCGAGCGTACTGGCCCGCTGGAGGTCACGGAGACTCTGGATCGCTGGGCTAAAGAGCGCCATCAGGATCAGTGCGCAATACTGATCCATGAATAGCCGGCGATTGCCGGCTCGATCGCGTTCAGTGCCCACCTTCCGCAACCGAGACAGCAGCGGACGGATCTTTCGCAGGCACTTCAGGCCCTGCACATCCTGATCGCGGATCTCGCGCTTCGTCCGTTCGGCCATGGCGGACACCATAACGCCCCGCCGCCGAGCGCGCAACTCGCCTCAGCCTGCCTGGACTGCCTGCCTTCTGATGCGCAAATCCCGTGCCGAACAGGATTGGCAGGATGCCCGAAGCGAACGTCCGGCGAGATGGCATGGGCAACCCCGGCCCACTCGCTCGACCCATAAATCCTGGGCGGACGGAAAAAGGTCGTGGAAGGCTTTTTCCATGTGACGTTAGAATCCGGCCCACGTAGGTTTTCCGAACCCCCCGAACCACCCACTGGACCATCCCATGGCCACCGCGACGTTCGAACCGGAGGCGGTGCCGGCGCAGTGGTCGCACCGCCACCTGCTCGACCTCGAGCGGCTGACCCCCGCCGAGATCCGCCTCTTGCTCGACACGGCCACGCTCTTCAAGGAGGCCACCGACGGCTGCCGCCGGAAGCTCGCGGTGCTCGCCGGCACCACGATCGTGACGTTGTTCTTCGAGAACTCCACCCGCACGCGGACGAGCTTCTCGCTGGCCGCCCGCCGCCTGGGGGCCGACGTGATCGACTTCTCGGCCTCGGGCAGCAGCCTCTCCAAGGGGGAGTCGTTCATCGACACCGCCCGGAATCTCGAGGCGATGGGCGTGAGCGCGGTGGTGGTGCGGCACCAGACGCCGGGCACGCCCCACCTGCTTTCGCAGCACCTCTCAGTGGGCGTGATCAACGCCGGTGACGGCCCCCACGAGCATCCCACCCAGGGCCTGCTCGACATCTTCTCGATCCGCGAGCGGCTCGGCGACCTGGCCGGCGTGACGGTCGGCCTCGTGGGCGACATCGCCCACAGCCGCACCGCCCGCTCGAACCTGTGGGGGCTCACCAAGCTGGGCGCGAAGGTGATCCTGTGCGGCCCGCCCACGCTCGTTTCCGACCGCTGGCGGGAGCTCGGCGTGGAGGTATCGCACGACCTCGACGAGATCATCCCCCGCTGCGACGTGCTCAATCTGCTGCGGATCCAGTTCGAGCGGCAGAACACCCGGCCGTTTCCCTCCGTCCGCGAATACGCCCACCTCTACGCGATGACCCGCGAGCGGCTCAAGCGGGCCAAGAAGGATCTCCTGATCCTCGCGCCGGGGCCGATCAACCGCGGCGTGGAGGTGACCGCCGAGGTGGCCGACTGCCCGCAGTCGCTGATCCTCGACCAGGTGACCAACGGCCTGGCCGTGCGGATGGGCGTGCTCTGGCTGACCTGCGGACCGCGGGGCGGCTTCCAGGGAGGGCCCGCCTGATGCCCACGCTCCTCGTCCGCGGCGGCCGGGTGGTCGATCCCTCGCAGGGCGTCGACCGGATCGACGACGTGCTCGTCCGCGACGGCCACGTGGTGGCGGTGGGCCGCTCGGGCACGCAGCCCGTCGGCCGGGTCGACGAGACGATCGACGCCACCGGCCTCGTGGTGACGCCCGGGCTCGTCGACATGCACGTCCACCTGCGCGAGCCGGGCCGCGAGGAGGACGAGACGATCGAGACGGGAACGCGGGCCGCGCTCGCCGGCGGCTTCACGAGCGTCGCCTGCATCCCGAACACCGAGCCGCCGATCGACACGCAGGCGGCCGTGGAGTTCATCCACCAGAAGGCGGCCCGGGCCGACACCTGCAACGTGTTCGTGGTGGCCTGCGCGAGCCGGGGCCGCGAGGGCAAGGAGCTCGCCGAGATCGGCCAGCTCGTCGAGGCCGGGGCGGTGGCCTTCAGCGACGACGGCGCGCCGGTCTACGACGCCGAGCTGATGCGGCGGGTGTTCGAGTATTGCCGGATGTTCGACAAGCCGTTCCTCGCCCACGAGGAGGTGCTCGAACTCACCGCCGGGGGCGTGATGCACGAGGGGCTCGTGTCGCTCGTGCTCGGGCTCAAGGGGATGCCATCCGCCGGCGAGGAGGTGATGATCGGCCGCGACATCGCGCTCGCCGAGGTGACCGGCGGCCGGCTGCACGTGATGCACGTCTCGACCGCCGGCGGCGTGGCCCTGATCAGGGCCGCCAAGGCCCGCGGCGTGAGGGTCACGGCCGAGGCCTGCCCCCACCACTTCACGCTGACCGACGAGAGCCTGCGCGGCTTCGACTCGAACTTCAAGATGAGCCCGCCGCTGCGGACGGCGGCGGACGTCGAGGCGATCATCGAGGGGCTCGTGGACGGCACGATCGACTGCATCGCCACCGACCACGCGCCCCACGCGCTCGAGAAGAAGATGCTCGAACTCGACCGGGCGCCGTTCGGGATCGTCGGTCTCGAGACGGCGGTGGGCCTCGCGGTCACCCGGCTCGTGGAGCCGGGCCGCCTCGGCTGGCCGCGGCTCGTGCAGGCGATGAGCACGCTGCCAGCCGAGATCCTCGGCATCAACCGGGGCACGCTCCGGCCCGGGGCCGTGGCCGACATCACGCTCATCGATCCGGCGCTCGAGTGGCAGGTCGATGCCCGCGGCTTCGCCTCCAAGAGCGGCAACTCGCCGTTCCACGGCTGGACGCTCCAGGGGCGGGCGGTGGCCACCATCGTGGCGGGCCGGGTCAAATACCGGCTGCCGGGGGCGGCGCCGGCCTGAGCGGCGGGGCACGGAGGATCGGCGATGAAGATCCTCATCGACGGCTACAACCTGCTGCACGCCTCGGGCATCTTCGGCGGCGTGCGGGGCGAGCGGGGCTTCGAGGCCTCGCGGCGGGCGCTGCTCGACGAGATCGCCAAACTGCTCGGCGGCTCGGCCGCCGGCGTGACGGTGATCTTCGACGCGGCCGACGCGCCCCCGGGGCTGCCGGAACGCTCGATCCACGAGGGGATCGACGTGCGGTTCGCCCGGCGGCATGCCTCGGCCGACGCCCTGATCGAGGAACTGATCGAAGATCACGACGCGCCGACGGCGCTGACGGTGGTCTCGAGCGACAACCGGGTGATGGCGGCCGCCCGCCGCCGCCGGGCCAAGCCGGTGCCCAGCGGCGAGTGGCTCACAGGCCTGAGGGCCGCCGCCCGGGAGAAGGCCGCGGCCGGCGACGCCAAGCCGCCGGAGCCAGGCCCCGAAGGGGCCGGATACTGGAAGGACTACTTCGGGCTCTGAGCCGGTCCGGATTCCGCCACCGTGGGGCAGGCTTGCAGCTTGCCAGCGCGGGCAACGGCGACATCCGACGTGTTCCGGTCACGGAGTGACCGGGCTCCTAGGCGTTATCCGGTCACGGAGTGACCGGGCTCCTGGGCGTTATCCGGTCACGGAGTGACGGGGCTCCTGGCTGGTGCCTCAGGCCTGGGCCCACTTGGCGAGCTTGCGGTCGAGCGTGGACCGCTCGATGCCGAGGATGGCGGCGGCCTTCGTCTTGTTGCCCCCAACGGCCTCCAGCGTCTTCATCACGTGGATGCGTTCCATCTCCTCGATCGTGGTGGGCACGAAGGCCCCGGGGCGGGCGGCCTGGGCCTTGCCCGTGTCGCCGGGGCTCGCGAGCTTCGAGAGCGGCATGTCCTGGGCGTCGATCCACTCTCCCTGGGCGAGCACCACCGCCCGCTCGACGACGTTGCGGAGTTCCCGGATGTTGCCCGGCCAGTGGTAGGTTCTCAGCGCCTCGAGGGCCTCCGGCGTGAAGCCGCGGATCGTGCGGCCCGTCTCGGCGGCGAAGCGGGTCAGGAAGTGCGTGGCGATGGCCTCGATGTCCTCGGGGCGGCGACGGAGCGGCGGGACGATGATCTCGACGACCTTGAGCCGGAAGTAGAGGTCGCGGCGAAACTCGCCCGCCGCGACGGCCGCCTCGAGATCGCGGTTGGTGGCCGCGATCACGCGGACATCCACCTGCACGCGGCTCGACCCGCCGACCCGCTCGAAGGCATGGCCCTCGAGCACCCGGAGAAACTTCGCCTGGATCGCCGGGCTCATCTCGCCGATCTCGTCGAGCACCAGCGTGCCCCGGTGGGCCGCCTCGAACTTGCCGATCTTCTTCTCGGTGGCGCCCGTGAAGGCGCCCTTCTCGTGGCCGAAGAGTTCGCTCTCGAGCAGCGTCTCGGACAGGGCGGCACAGTTGAGGCAGATGAAGGGCTTGTCGCGGCGGTCGCTGGCTTCGTGGATCGCGCGGGCCACGAGCTCCTTGCCGGAGCCGCTCTCGCCACGCACGAGCACCGTCGCCTTCGTCTTCGCCACCCGCGCGATCTGGCCGACGATGCCCTCGAGCGCGGGGCTCGTGCCCACCATCCGCGGCGTCTCCTCGCCGAGCCGGCGTCGCAGGCGGTCGTTCTCGTCGGCGGCCGTCGCCAGCCGGCTCGACAGCGCCTCCCGCGCCGAGAGGTTGTCGATGGCCAGCCCGAGGGCGTCGCAGACGGCCATCACGAACTCGAGGTCGTCGGGGGTGGCCTGGCGGTCGGCCTGATCGAGCTCCAGGTGCATCACGCCCACCGCCCGGCCACGGGAGCGGATCGGCGCCGAGATCGTGGCGGTGGTGCGGCCACCGCCGGCAGCGGCGGCCAAGAGCGCCTCGTCGGTGGTCAGGACGGTGGCGGCCAGGCCGGCCGGGAAGGGGAGCGGCCAGGGATCGGGAACGGCGGCCACCGGCACGAGCGATCCCGCCGCCGCTCCGCCCGCGTCGTCCGTCTCCAGCCGCTCGGGAAGCAGCACCACACCGCGGGCCGCGGTGGTGTCGCCCAGGGCGGAGGCGAGCGCCAACCGCGACACCTCGGCCAGGTCCGCGGCGCGGCCGAGCGCGAAGGCGAGCCGGCAGAGTTCGGCGGCGGCGCGGCCGACGCGGGGCGCTGAGCCGGCCGCGGCGTCGATGTCCTCGAGCAGCCGGCTGCGGGCCCGGCGGTGCGTGATCGAGGCATGCCAGGCCTCCAGGTCGGCGGGCATCGCGCCGGTGACGGCTCCCACGGCGGTGACCGGGCCGCCGGTGGTTTCGAGCGTCGGCTCACCCTCGCAATAGGCCACCTCGGCCATGCCGATCTGGACGACGTCGCCGACTGCGAGCCGGCGGTCTCCCGTGAGCGGCTCACCGTCGACAAGCGTGCCGTTGCGGCTCCCGAGATCGCGAACGACCCATGCCCCCTCGGCCTCGAACACCTCGGCGTGGAACCGGCTGGCCCGCTCGTCGTGCACGACGATCCGATTGCCGGGGGCCCGGCCGAGCGTCACCCGCTCCCCGGCCACGAGGGGCAGCACGCGGCGGCCCGCGACCGGGTCGGTGACACGCAGGAAGGCGGGCGGCGCTGGGGGCGACATGGGTGAGCAGCGGGACGGGGCAGGGGGGCTGAACGCGGCCTCGATCAGCGAGTTTTTCCCGGGGAATCGGGTTTGCCGCTTTCGGGAGGCCCGACTAGCATCAGCCCATTGTCGGCAGGGCCTTTCCGCATCGCAACGAGGCTTTTCATGAGTCGCTTCCGGACGGCGTTTCCCGCTCTGTTGCTGGCTTTGGGCTCGCTCGCCGCCCCCACGACGGCCGTCGCGCAGTTCGGCGGCTTCGGCTTCGGGGCGGTTGGCGGCAT
>JBJTAA010000220.1:0-3460 GCA_046090525.1 Planctomycetota bacterium | reverse complement strand
CCGCGGCGGCCGCCAGCCCGGCCAGGCCGCCGCCGATGATCACGATCCGGGGCGGGGCGGCGGTGACGGACTCGATGGCGAAAGCCGGCTCAGGCATGCGACCATTGTGCCAAGCAGCCCGGCTCGGCGTGACCCCTGGAGCCCGGTTCCTCCGGAACCGGGTCAGAGGTGACGCAGTGTCCTGCGTGATCCGGCCACGGAGTGACCGGACTCCTGGAGCCCGGTTCCTCCGGAACCGGGTCAGAGGTGACGCAGTGTCCTGCGTGATCCGGTCACGGAGTGACCGGACTCCTGAGCCGGAACCGGGTCAGTGGTGACGCAGTGTCCCGCGTGATCCGGTCACGGAGTGACCGGACTCCTGAGCCGGAACCGGGTCAGTGGTGACGCAGTGTCCCGCGTGATCCGGTCACGGCGTGACCGGACTCCTGGCCCGGCGCGGCCCCAGCAGCACCGTTGCGGCGGCCGCCGCGAGCAGCCGCGGCTTCGCCGGCTTCACCCGCTGCGTGAAGATCGTGCGGCCCGCCCGACGCACGGCCGCCAAGAGCGACCGGTAGACGCCGAACATCGCCCGGAATGCCAGCCGGCCGTCGGTGGTCAGCATCCCGTCGAGTGCACTGGCCCGCGCGAACCTGTGCTCCGCCCGCGCCACGAGCCGCGCGGCGAGGCGGTCGAAGCCCGCGTGAATCCTGCCGGTGCGGAGTTCCCCCGCCGAGCAGCCGCAGGCGGCCAGATCCTCGGCGGGGATGTAGATCCGACCGCGGCCCAGGTCCTCGGGGATGTCGCGGAGGATGTTCGTGTACTGGAACGCCAGCCCGCAGTCGTCGGAGCGCTCGAGGGCCCGCGGATCCAGGAATCCCCAGACGTGAACGGCTGCGACGCCCACGGCGCTGGCGACCCGCCGGCAGTAGCCGTCGAGCTCGGCCACGGTCTCGTAGGCGCTCTGATCCAGGTCCATCCGCACGCCCGCGAGGATGTCATGGATCGCCTGCGGCGGGATGGCGAAGCGCCGCACGGCGTCGGCGAGCGCCCGCAGGACGGGATCGGCGCAGGGCTCGCCGACGAGCGCCGCCACCGTGGCCGCCTCGAAGGCGTCGAGCGCCCGGCGGGCGGCGGCGGGATCGACGGCGTCGTCGACGATGTCGTCGGCCCGGCGGCAGAAGGCGTAGAGGGCCGTCGTGCCGCGCCGCTTCGCCCCCGGCAACAGCCGGATCGGCAGGGCGAAGCTCGATCCGGCCGCCCGGAGCGACTCGGCGCACGCGGCGTAGTCGGCGGCCAGGGCGGTCATGCCGATCCTCCGAGCCTGGCGGCGGCCGCGGACAGCAGAGCCCGCGTTGCGAGGCGGAGCTTCGTCAGCCGGCCCACGGTCGGCCGCCGCCTGAGCGTGTCGAAGCCGGCCGCTTCGATCGCATCGGCCACGGCCCGTCCACCCCCGAGGAACATGCCGATCGCCGGCTGGAGGGCCCGCGGCGCGAGTGCCGGCAGGCGGTCGCCCGCGGCGAAGCAGTCCCGCGCCCAGGCCACCTCGTCCTCGAGCAGCGACCGCACGGCGGGCGACGCCGGTGCCTCGGCGAGCATCGCCTCGCTGACGCCATGCCGCGCCATGTCTTCTTCCGGGACGTAGATCCGGCCCGCCAGGCGGTCGCGGGTCACATCCTGCCAGAAGTTCACCAGCTGCAGGCCCGTGCAGATGGCGTCGGACATCGCCACGAGCCCGGGCTCGCGGCAACGCTCGAGCCCCAGCACGATCCGGCCCACCGGGTCGGCCGAGCGGCGGCAGTAGTCGAGCAACTCGGCTCGCGTGGCGTAGCGGGTCTTCACCTGATCCTGCTCGAAGGCTGCGATCAGGTCGGCGAAGGGCTCGATCGCCAGGTCCGTGTCGCGGACGGTCTCCGCCAGGGCCACGAACACGGGATGCTGCGGCCGTCCGGCGAAGCAGTCCTCCAGCTCCCGCCGCCACTCCCCGAGCGCCGCCGTGGCCGCCTGCGGCGACTCCGCCTCGTCGGCCAGGTCGTCGGCCCAACGGGCGAAGGCATAGACGTTGGCCAGGTGCTGTCGCAGCCGCCGCGGCACCAAGAGCGTGGCCACGGTGAAGTTTTCGTAGTGGCCCGCGGCGACGGCCCGGCAAAAGGCCCGCGCCGCGACGGGGTCGCACGACGTGGGCACCGCCGCCAGTTCCCAGGCGGGCGGGTCGCGGCGGGCGGCGGGGGAACCGGTGGTCATGCTGGTCAGGCTTCCGGCTGTTCCGTACGATGCGGGGCGGAGCGGTGTAGCCTACCGCGTGGATTCCCTGTCGCCGCCCCGCGAACGCCCCCCATGAAGATCCTGCTGGCCAGCCCCCGCGGCTTCTGCGCGGGCGTGAACATGGCGATCGAGACGCTGGAGACGGCGATCCGCCTCTACGGCACGCCGATCTACGTGTTCCACGAGATCGTGCACAACAAGCACGTGGTGGACCGCTTCGTGCGGGAGGGGGCCGTGTTCGTGGACCGGGTCGAGGACGTGCCCGAGGGCGCCGTCCTCCTGTTCTCGGCCCACGGGGTGGCCCCTGAGGTGCGGCGCGTGGCGGCCGACCGGCGGCTCAACGCGATCGACGCCACCTGCCCGCTGGTCACGAAGGTGCACCTCGAGGCGATCAAGTATGCCAAGCAGGGCTACCGCATCATGCTCATCGGCCACGAGGGGCACGACGAGGTGATCGGCACGATCGGCCAGGCCCCCGACGCCTTCACGCTCGTGGAGACGGCCGACGACGTCGACTCGCTGCCCTTCGGCCCGAACGACAAGCTCGCCTACCTGACGCAGACCACGCTCTCGGTGGACGACGCCTCGCGGATCATCAACCGCCTCAAGGCCCGCTTCCCGCAGATCGTCGGCCCCCCCAAGGACGACATCTGCTACGCCACGCAGAACCGCCAGGAGGCGGTGCGGATCCTGTCGGAAGGGGCCGACATCGTGATCGTGCTGGGCAGCCAAAACAGTTCCAACAGCCAGCGGCTGGCGGAACTCGCCCGCGAGAACGGGATCTCCGCCCACCTGATCGACGGCGCCGACGAGATCGACCCGGCGTGGTTCGCGGGTGACGAGACGGTGGTGATCACGGCCGGGGCGAGTGCCCCCGAAAGCGTGGTGCAGGACTGTGTCCGGTGGCTCCGCGATCGCTACGGGGCCGAGGTGGAGGAGCGGACGATCCGCGAGGAAGAGGTCTACTTCCCGCTGCCCAAGGAGTTGCGGGCGGCGGCGGCCGCAGTGCGGCTGCCGATGGCGTGACGGGCGACGGCCCGCAGGTTTTCGAGTGGCCGCGGGTTTTCAACCCGCGGAATCCGCCCGCCATGCAACCCGCATTCGGCGGGATAAAATCCCGTCGCCACGTGCAACCCGCATTCGGCGGGATGAAATCCCGTCGCCACGTGCAACCAGCATTCGGCGGGATGAAATCCCGTCGCCACGTGTCGACCCGAAT